>NZ_JBQKKM010000032.1:0-60628 GCF_052116745.1 Niallia sp. Sow4_A1
TTTTCCAGCTACCGCGCTCTCGCTTGGTGGCCTTTTTGTCTAGTTGGGGGACGAGTCCCCCAACTAGACAAAAAGGATATTTATTCTCCCACAAACATTTTACTCATACTTTCCTGAAATCCCTGAAAAATTGTTTGCCACGTTTATTCAAACTAAAATCCGGAAAAACTACCAGAGCAATATAATTTACAGAATGGATTAATTTGTTTATGATTACGCTTATACTTTTAAAAAGGAGCATAAATAGATGATTAAAAATGAGCTATTATCTTCGTTTACCTTGCCCAATGGAGTAACACTTAAAAACAGAGTAGTTATGGCTCCAATGACCAATTTTTCTTCCAATCAAGATGGGACTGTTACAGAAGCAGAAGTGAACTATTATGCACATCGTTCTCCGGGAGTAAGTATGGTCATTACTGCATGTACAAACGTTACGCGTAATGGCCAAGGTTTCCCAGGTGAATTTGCTGCCTATAGTGACGACTTTATCCCTAGCCTAACGAAATTAGCTTCACGTATTAAAGAACAAGGCGCAAAAGCAGTTCTCCAAATTTTCCATGGTGGCCGGATGTGTCCTCCTGCCTTAGTGAATGGGGATGTTGTGAGTGCTAGTAACATACCTGCTGAAGGAAGCGGAAATCCAACTCCACGAGCTTTATCAGTATCGGAAGTCGAAGCAATCATTGATGCTTTCGGGGAAACTACACGTCGTGCGATTGAAGCTGGTTATGATGGTGTGGAAATTCATGGAGCAAATGGCTACCTTATTCAGCAATTTTTCTCTCCTCAATCCAATCATCGTAAAGATCGCTTTGGCGGAAGCCTTGAAAAACGAATGACTTTTCCATTGGCGATTATCCATCCATGACACTCCTAACCGAGGCTAATATCAGATTTATATTTCAACATGTGATTCATTGATTACAGTAGCTATAATGTCTACAATTTCATTGATATTCTTAGCTTCACCAAATTTAATCATCGGAATAGAAGCATTGACTATCTCTAATGTGTTAATAATAATCTCAGCACGGTCAATCGAGTTTGCTCCTAATTCTTGTAAGCTATCCTGAATCATAATATTTACACCCTCAAGTTCAGGAACAATCTCATAAATACTTTCTTTAATAACTTTAAATATTTCGTTTTTTAGCATATTCATCTACATCCTTTTCACTCAAATTATTTGTACTAAAAGAGTATATAGAAGCATATTTTATAATATAGGAGATGCATTCTTTGTTTGTTGTAATAGACGTACTTCTATATGTTAATTAGGCATTATAATTGATTACTTAAATATCTTCGAAAATAGGTTAAAAGAAACCCATTTTAAGCTAAACAGTGAAAAAATCCGATTTTTTTCATTATACTTGTCTAGGATTTATGTATAATTTCTCAATTTTTTCTTTAACTTCTGGACGATGAAAGGTTATATCATGCATTTTAATCTCTTGTTTAACAACTTCAGAAATTTTTTTTCGATGCTCGTTGACAAGTTGATCCTTTAATGAAACTAACGATATTCTAGGTTTTTCTGCAATGATTTCAGCAAGCTCTAGTGCTTGATTTAATACCTCTTTACGTGGATATACTTCAAAAGGGATACCTCTTTTTTTTAGCTCCTCCCCACGAAAGGTTCTAGCACTCATCAAAATGTCTTCAGCCAGAGCTATTCCAAATTTAGCAGGGAATATATAAGTTGAACCAAAACCTGGTGTAAATCCGAAATTCATAAAGTTAGCAGTATAAACACTTTCTTTTGAAAAAATTACGAAATCCGAAAACATCGCAAACGCTAAACCGCCACCTATTGCATGCCCCTGTACAGCAGCTATTACAGGAATTCTACAATCTAAAGGAAGGCTATAGATATTAGTAGTTCCAGGTGAAATTTTATCAAAATTAGCCTTTCCTTCCTGAATAGCTAATAAAGCATCCTTCGTGCCCCCTGTCGCAAAGTAGTTATCATAACCAGTAATAACCATTACTTTATATTTAGAATTTTTATCAACTTCCGCAAATGCTTCCCTAATTCCTAGTAACAATTCATTTGTAAATGTATTTTTGTTTTCTCTGTCTTGCATTTTTATTAATGCAATTCCTGGTTTGATTTCCTTTAGCTCTACTACCGAATTCATTATTCAACCCTCCCATGGATACACTCCATTTTCTACAAATTGATAAATCCGACTTAAGTTATCTTTATCTGTAAATATCTGCTGATTAGCAGTAACAGCACCATTCTTACTCTTGATAAGCATGTCATTTAGGTCACCCATATAGTTTTTATAATGTTGAATTGCCGATTTAGGCAGCTTAGTTAGGCGAGTAAGATGTTGTTTTAAGAGCACATTACTTTTTGCCTGATATGCATCAACTAATCCCCAGTTATGAGCTTGCTTTACATCTATGCCATTTGTTTTAAGAGTTAAATAATGTGCTCTTTGATAACCTATTTTACGTGTCAGAAAAGGTAGAACCATTGCTGGGTATAAACCAAACAATAACTCGGACAAGCTAAATACAGCAGTTTCGTCAGCTATAACAATATCGCTTGCAGCAACAAATCCCACTCCCCCAGCATTGGTAGTTCCACGTACATGTGAAATGGTAACAAACGGACCATTCGTCATTTTCAACCACAAGTCATAAAGTATATCTGGTCTATAGGCTTGTTCACTACTTTGCTTCATGTCTACTTCTTGTAAATCTGCACCAAAACAGAATACTTCTGGGGAACCTTCAAAAATAACGATACTACTTCTTTCTTTACATATCTTCATAACCTGTGTACATTCTCTTATCAGTACCTCATTAATTGTATTTTTTGCCTCTGGACGATTAAATTGTATAAAACAAATAGGATCTTCAAACCGGACTTTTAGTGTTTTCCACTCCAACCTTATACCCCCACTTGAAATTTACTTTACATTAACCTGCATCACTAATTCGTATACAGCGGTAAACTCACCCTAATTTCTAATGTATTATTCTGTATGATTGCTTGAGTGCTTCCACCCATCTGTTCGGCAAGAAGCTTTACTATAGATAGCCCTAGACCGCCAGATTTACTTCTTGCTTGATCCCCAGTATAGAAACGTTCAAAAAGCCGTTCCCCCTCATTTGCTGTCAAGTTTTCTACCTGGTTTTTGAAGGAAATAATGGCATTTTCCTCCATAAGTAAACTTACTTGGATTTGCCCTTGTGAATGTTGAATACAATTATGAATAAGATTTTTTATTATTCTTTGAACCAAATGTTTATCAGCTAAAACGAAAATAGATGGTGTCTGATTTAATTGAATGGATAATTTATTTTCTTCCAGGTAGGGAATAAAAGTCACAAGACATTCTCCTACAAGGCTATTAAGGTTTGTTCGTTCTAAATTAATCATTGGCTCAGCATTTGAAAGATAAGAGTACTCAAAGAAATGTTGAATCAAATTTTCTAAGTCTTCTGTATGTTTTTCAGCAATTTTAAGCCTTCTTATTTGCTCTTGAGACAACTCTTCTCGTTTCATTAATTGTTGATAGCCCTTAATTGCAGTAAGTGGCGTTCGCAAGTCATGAGAAATATTAACGATTAATTCCTTAAACTTCTTATCTTCACGTATACTTTTAAGACGAATATTCTCTTCGACCTTTAGATATTTGTTAACAATAGTTGTCAGTTTATTAATGTCTTTATTTATTAATTCAACACTTACAGGCTGACGGGTATGTTCTCTTAAACGTTTTTCAAGCTGCAAATTTATTTTACGGAGTTGTAGTTGCATAAGTCCGATATAGATGACTAATACAAGAATTATTACTATTAAAATAACAACTACAATATTCACTTCTGACCAGCCTTCCAATTATTTAATTTCTGACTTTCTAAAAACTCCATTTGTAATGCTAAGCATCCATACAATAAATAATAGGCTGACACCAATAGCTTTTAAAATATCAGCTATTTCTGAATCCATGAAAAGATCCTGATTATTTACAGAAAACGGTGTAAAAGAAAGGATATTTTCTATAGCCGAAATTTCAGTCCCCAAACCTCCTAGTATTTGTAAAACCATGATAATACCGAAGCCTAAGAAGATAACTAACGAAGTCTTTCTTACGATAAACGCAAGAAGTATACCTATACTCATTTGGGAAGCATATGCTAACATCATAACAAGCATAATAACAAGCATTTTTCCTACTACTGCTCCTGTTAAATTTAGTTCTGTCTGATTTGCTAAAATATGAAGGAATATCGATGCAGAAAACGGTTCGGAAAACTCCGCTCCAGTGGAAAACGCAATGATTGTAACGACCGTGTACGGTAAAATCATAAGGAATACTAATAAATATAAAACAATCGCTTTACTAATAATTACAACGCCTCTACTATTGCCACAAGAGGAAATCGTATCATTTATTGATTTGTTACTAAAATCGCTACATATATAGATACCTGCTAAAAATGGTCCAACAATTGCTATTGTCATAACATCACTTAATCCTGATATGGGTCCACTTATTTCAGCACCTACTTTTCCTTGAGCCACTAAATAGGATACTAATGTCACAATTGCGGCGGCAGCCCACATAATTAAAAACAATATTTGAATAGATTTAGACTTTTTTAATTTATATAGATCAGCCTGAATGATATTAATCATTTTTTTCACCTCCAATAACAGAAATAAAATAGTTTTCTAACGTATCTCCCTCTACAGAAAAATTTGTTGCAATAATTCCGTTTTCAAAAATAGTCTTGGCAACTTTTTTCTTATCATCAACATAGCTATAAAGTTTTATAGTCTTATCAGGCATTATTTTATAATTGGTAGTGCCTAATTCTGTTTCTAATATAACTAGAAGATCCTCCGGGTTTTCACATTCAATAAGAAGATGTCTCTGACATTTATTCTCCAGCTCTTCTAGCGTTAAGGTTTGTTTGATTTCTCCATCATGGATAATAATATAATCTGTTGCTACCTGATATAACTCAGGGAGATTATGACTTGAAATAATAACGGTTATATGTCTCTCTTCACATAGCTTCTTAAGTAAAACTCTTATTTCTTTCACACCAATTGGATCTAGCCCATTAATTGGTTCATCAAGAATAAGTAATTCAGGATTATTAATCAAAGAAACTGCAATTCCCAATCTCTGCTTCATACCAAGTGAAAAATCTTTAACCTGTTTTTTTCCTGTATCACCCAATCCCACTAACTGTATTAGTTCATCCTCAATTTCTTCATTCGAAATACCTCGTAAAACTCTATGATATCTGATGTTTTCCTTTGCTGATAGACTGAGGTTAACACTCGGTGATTCTATCATGCACCCAATTCTCTTACGTTCAGCTTGAATATCTTTAGGACTTTCTTTCCCAAAAAGCTCCATTTTCCCTGATGTCGGAAAACTTAGACCTGCAATAATCCTCATTAAAGTACTTTTACCAGCCCCATTACTTCCAATTAATCCATATATTTTTCCAGATTCTATTGTAATGGAAACATTTCGTAACGCATCTGCCTTACGAAATGTTTTGGTAATATCGCTTGTTTTTAACATATAATCTATCATCCATCATCACCTCAATTCCAAATATAATATCTAAAAGTTAAGAAAAGGTTAAGAATAAAAAAAGGGTTAAGAAAATTTTTTCTTAAGCCTTATACATGCGATATCCTAATCCCCATACTGTTTCTACATAGTCGATATCAGGGTTAACCGTTTTTAATTTATTTCGCAAATTACTGATATGTGTTTTTACTGAATTATCATCTCCTAAATATTCTTTATTCCATAAAGATTCATAAATATTACTTTTCGAATAAACTTTTCCAGGATTCCGCATTAATAATTCCATGATGAGATATTCCTTTGCAGTTAGGTCTAATTTTACTCCAGATAAAGTAAGTTCTTTATTCGTAATATCTAAGTTTAAATCTCTATACTTCAATACATTATTTGCTTTCTTCTGACTATTATAATGACGTAGGTTAGTCATTATTCTAGCGGAAACTTCTCCTAAGTTAAATGGCTTTGTTATGTAATCATCGGCACCTAATCTTAATAAGTCAATCTTCGTTGAAACCATATCTTTAGCCGAAATAATGATTATCGGAATGTCGTGAAATGCTCGAATTTCTTTTAAAATTTCCTCGCCACTTTTATATGGAAGCATGATATCTAACAAAATCAAGTTGTATTGATTCTTTTTAGCTTCCATTAGACCTTCCATTCCATTAAGTTCAATGCTCACTTCATATCCTTCATCTTTTAAAAACTCTGCTAGCAATCTACTTACATCTTCATTATCTTCAATAATCAGTATTTTTTCCATTTGTGATTAATATAGAAGTAGTGCTGTTTTCCTGCACTTTACTTCCAACTGTATGTGATCCTAAAATACAGTTTCTCCTTTCCTTCATTTTCTAGTTTATAATTAAATAAAAATTGCTACTCTGAAAGTCTCTTGTTGTCCGAATTTTAAACCTATTAAGCTATTCGACCAAAGGATAGTATAACCCTCTTATTTCTTTATTTACTAAACAAATTGCTTCTAAAGTTTTATAAATTTAACATCATTCCCTTACCCCAAGTCCTATATTGTTGCTATTTTGTTTAAACATACCAAGGTACTAAAGAGAATTCATAAGAAGTAACAAATAAATAAAGAGGATGTTTAAAAAAATAGAACACCCTCCGTTACTGAAATTCATTTGTTAGATGACTCTTCAAAACTTTCATAATAGTAAATATTCTTAAAATAACTTATTCACTTTCCAACATAATAAGTTTCCGTCGGCCCTAAATAGCTAGCTGCCGGCTTCTTACCTTCTGGATAGATTACTAGCTTTTCTAATACATATCCTGGGCTTACTGCATAAATTCTTAGTGTATTCAATCCTGCTTTACACTCGATTCGATGACAGTATCGATGGATATTATTCAGCACATCCACTCCCCAATTATCACTTTCCCCAACGATATATTCTTCTGGGATAATATTAACAATGTTGATGTCATCCTCATTTGCTTGGATACCACAGAATAACGTATTATCCTTTGTAACTGGATTAGAAGGCTGTAGATATAATTCTACTTCATAGGCTCCAGCTTCCTGTATGACAAAATGATATTCCAGATAGGGTGCATCCTCCCCTACTGAAAAATGCTTGGTTGTTGGAAAAGCCTTCACGGCAGATAATGTTTTGCCATAGCCTTCAAGCACTTCAAATCGATACATGTCCCCCTGTTGATTCACTGCTTCCTTGTTTAGAAAATAATGCTCGGCTTCTATCGAAATATAGCCATTCGTATCTATAAAAGTCCGCTCAGGGAATTCTTTGTAATCATTTTGGGCTGCGTATACTAGAATGGTACACGTACCACAAGGCATTTCTACGACAATACGCCCCTCTGAATCGTCTCCCATTTCCTTACGATTAATGCTCACCTGAATGACTTCCGATGTTTTATCTCTACCATCCAAACTACCACTCGTTTTCGAACATGTTAGCCATTGGTTTTCACAAGTAATCATAAAGTCTGCATTTTTGTCACTTAAGCTAGAAATAGTGAATGTCGCTTCCTCTATATGCGGCTGTAGAAATGCATCTAAATACAGTGTATTATTATGCCATGCTGGGCCTTCCGAATGCTGATTCGTCCCATCTATGGAAACAATTAATCTCGGTTTATTAGCGGGGAACACTTGCATAAGAATTGGGTTTTGACATCCTTCTTCATTCCAGTTCGTAAAACCGATATGCTCAGACATCCCCATTCCATACCACTTCCCATTATCAATGGTATGATATTGCTCAACCAGTTCTCTATCTCTGGTCAAACACGCTCTAATTTGTTCCGCTAATTTGTTTGCTTCCATTTTACCAAGCTTGGCATCATCATGATTTTTCCCGGTAAGAAGCCACATCTTCTGCAAGTTCAAGTTTCCTACAGCAGGATAATAGACTAAAGAGAAAAACTTTGGTAATTTCTCTGAATCCACTTGTTTATATAGTGCCTCTGCAGCCTTTAAAAGATAATCGATTTGCTGTAATGTCTGATCTGTTTCCCTATAATGAACAGGATGATAGACTTCTGCATTCATATGCTCTGGTCTGCGATTATGTGCCATTTTCGTGTAGCCTGTTAGGAGTTCAAAAACCTTCTCCTTTTTCACTTCATTAAATACACCGTCAAACTGGGTATCAATCCATTTTCTCGTATAATCATCTGTCTTATTTTTGGCAGAGGTTCCCCATTTTTCAAAGTCATAAGCCAAATCTAAGAAATAAGATAACGGGAATTCCTGTGTAGCAATATCTCCTACATTTACAATCCATAAATCCCGAACACCAAAATCGTAAGCCATTGTCATCTGTTCCCATATCTTCGGAAGATACGAACTATTTATCCATTCATAGGAAATGGGTCCACCATGATAATCAAAATGATAGTACATCCCATAGCCACCTGAATGGCTGCGCATTTCTTCTGTTGGCAATGTACGCAGATTTCCATGGTTATCATCACAGAGCATAAGAATGATATCTTCAAGCTCCTCCGATCCGATTAAGCCAGCCGTATGTTCATCCCCATAAAAGAAGGGTTCTACTTCTTTATATAAAGCTAGCATTCTTGGAACTTCGGAAAGATTTGGATTGATATTTTCTCGGATTAATTGATTTTGCGTTTGGATGACATTTCGCAGTAATTCGATATTATCTGCAAGGGTAGCATCTTTCCCCATAATAGTTGTATCCGCTTCCCCACGCATCCCAACCGTAATGACATTTTCAAAGTTTCCGTTCCGCTTCAGACCATCTTTCCAAAACTTCGTAATGCCTTCTCTATTTGCAATAAAATTCCAGGCGTCTCCATAAATAGAGTCCTTCCCACGCAAATATTTATATTCCTCTCCATTTCGCAAACAAGGCTCATGATGGGACGCCCCCATGACTACCCCATATTCATCTGCTAATACTGCATTTAACAATCCTGGTCCATCCTCGCTAAAACGAGCAGACCACATAGCTGGCCATAGATAATTTCCTTTCAATCTCAGCAATAATTCAAAAACATGGTCATACATTTCCGCATTAAAGCCGCCAAAATTCTTCGTCGTCCAGTTTCCAAAAGCAGGCCATTCATCATTGATAAAAAAACCACGGTAACGCACAGACGGCTCTTTCGAAAGATATTTTAAATCTCCACTTAATGAGAAAGACTCTTTATGCTTTGGTTTAACATCACACCAATCCACCAACGGAGAAACGCCAAGGAGCTCTGATAAATGAAATAGCCCGTAGATTGTTCCACGCTTATCACTCCCAGCGATTACTAGTGCTTTTTCTACATCTTCAAAGGGATTTTCAATGACTTGAAATAAATAAACTTCCCTCTTTCCTTTCACTTCTGACAGATCAATCAGCTGTTTCTCTTCCAATTCATGAAGCATTGGGCTATGGTTCAAGGTTCCATATAAAACAGCATGCTTTCCAAGCTTCTTTCTATCCGAAGTCGCTTGTGGTGCATAGCCAAACACTAACTCCACATCCCCCATAACCTTTCTAGCAATTTTATGTATTCCACTAAATGCCTCTTTTTCTTGGTAAATTAAGGAGCCAGTATGATCAACTGCTGTTACACTTTTTAACATGTCTCTGTTAATCGTAAATTCCATATAAACACCTCTTCTATTGGTTAGGTTTATGACAGATTTTTTACTAGTGGTTGATATCATTGTAAGCGATTACCATTAGTTCTATAACAAATAATACCATATTCTATTTTCCATATGTGCAAAAGAATACAAATTACAGCTTTCTATTAAAAAAAACAGTAGGATTCCCTACTGCTCAGCACTATTTATTTCATCTTTTAGATCCTGAATTCATTCATCTCTAGTCTTTTCAAAAAAAGCATTCACCCGCTTCCCAATAGCCTCCTCTGAAACCGTCAAAAGCTTACCATCACCGACAATCTGCTTCCCTTTCACATACACATCCTTGATAGCATTTGGCTGCATCGAATAGACAATATTTGCAATTAAATTAGTTTTTGGTAATAATGACAAATCATTCGTATCAATCGCCACAAAATCAGCTTGCATTCCCTGTTCTAATTTTCCGATTGGCAAACGCAGGATTTCTCCAGCATTTTTTGTGCCCATATCAAATACTTGCTGGGCATTTACAATCGTTCCATCCAATCTATCAACTTTTTGCAAAATCGAGCACATTCTCATTTCCTCAAAAACAGAAATGCGATTATTGCTACATGCACCATCTGATCCCAATGTAATGTTCACACCTGCCTTCACCAAATCAGGAATCTTTGTAATTCCATCAGCTAGAAACATATTGCTAGATGGACAATAAGCAAGAGATGTGTTTCTAGAACCAAGGAGGTCTATTTCAGCTTGTTCTAGCCAAACCAAATGAATCGCGATCATTCGCTCATCCACTACTCCTAATGAATCTAAGTAATGGACTGGTCTAAGCCCATATTTCGCTAACGTCTCTTCCACCTCAAAGGGTTCTTCTGCTACATGAATATGGAACGGTGTGTCAATTTCACAAGCAAGACGATGCCCGGCTTTAATCATTTCCGGAGATGCAGCATGTGGACTATGCGGCGCTGGTTGGATATGGATCATCGAATTGCCTTGATATTTCTTCGCAAGCGCATAGGTTCTGGAAACAGCATCATCAATTGTCTCGATATACGCTTTTGGAGCACCGTCCCAATCATACATTGTTCGTGCTAACACAAGTCTGATCCCAACATCCTTCGCAGCCTGGATAACTGCTTCATCATAGGCTATCCCATTGTTATGCACATAGAAAAAGTCACTGACCGTTGTCACCCCATAGCGGAGCATTTCTCCAAAAGCAAACAAAGCACCAGTGTAAATCGCCACTTCATCTAAGTAAGGCGTATATTTATATAATGCCTCATCTCGCCATTCCAAAAATGGTCGATCGACCGCAATCCCTCTCAGTAAACTTTGAAAGGAATGATTATGCGAATTAACAGTGCCTGGAATAATCGTTTTTCCTTCTAATGAATGAACCATAGCCCCTTTATACTTTCCCTTTAACTGCCCAGTCGGACCAATTTCCTTAATCACTCCATCTTCCACATATAAGCTATATTGTTCTTTAAATGTTCCGTTCGTATAAACACTATCCCCTATAAATAAATTCCCCACCGATTTACCTCCTTAAAGACTATTATCCAATGCCAAAATAGAATGCAGTAAAACATTGCCGACTTTTTCTATGTCCTCCATCCTGCTCTCCTCTTCAGGACAATGACTTTTCCCAGCTAAACTCGGAACAAATAACATACAAGCTTCGGTGATCGATGCCATATGGGCAGCATCATGGCCTGCCATGCTCCCTAATCGGTAAGACGGAAAGCCAAGATTAGCCGCCTGCTCCTCACAACATGCCATTAACTTTTCACCCATCGGTACAGGCGCTTGATCAAGCTTTACTAAACGCTTTATCTCCACCTTTCTATGTCTATGAATAATTTGTACCTTCTCTTCCCATTTTCCTAAGACATCCTGAATTTTCTCCCTCGTTTGCCCTCTAATTTCTAAAGAGAAGGTTACTTCGCCTGGTATAATATTCGTTGCATTTGGCTGTACGAAAACCTGGCCAATTGTCCCAACAACCTCTTCATCAGGGTAGTTTCGTAAAATTTCTTCTAGGGCAAGCGCCATGCTTGCTGCTGCTAAAAATGCATCCACTCTATCCTTCATTAGTGTTGTCCCTGCATGATTCGCATCCCCTCTAACCGTTACTTCTTCACGGTAAATCCCAGTAATACCCGTTACAATTCCAACTGGGATATCACGTTGCAGCAACCTTTTCCCTTGTTCAATATGAACCTCCAAATAAGCGGCAAATTCACGAGGGCTTCTTACTGCATTTGCAAAATTATTTGAATTTCCCCCTGCATCTTGTAAAGCCTCTGTTAATAATCTTCCGTCTGTATCTGCTACACCTATAATATCTTCAGCTGTTAATTTTCCAGTTATTGCTCTACTGCCAAAAGTGGAGAAACCAAATGGGTTAGGCTCCTCTGCGCTGAATGAAACTAGCTCTAATGGATGCATTGTTTTTACGTTATTTTCTTCTAACACACGCATCACTTCCAATGCGAGAATCACTCCAAGCGCTCCATCATAGATGCCGCCATTTGGAACTGAATCAATATGAGAACCAAATGTAAGAACAGGTAATTCTGGATTATTCCCTTCTTTTCTCCCCCAAATATTTGCTGCTTCATCTACATGGACAGCTAGATTCAAGGAATGAAGCTCCTGCTTTAACCAATTTCTCGCTTCCATTTCAGCGGGAGTAAATGTCGTCCGATCCATCCCTCCATTTGCATTACGACCAATCTCCCCTAAAGCAAACAGCTTCTGTTCTATTCTTTGTTTATTTACATTAAGCATTTTCCCCCTCGCTCCCTCTCGTAATTCTTTCAATCTATGATTAACAACCAAACTCCCCTAACCAAAAGTCAGGAGAGTTTTAGATTGTCATTTCTTAAAAAAACAAACTATAAAAGCAAAAATGCTAGTGGCGTTACAATAATCAGTGTTAAGATTGTTCGCTCAATCCAGATGACAAGCAATTTAGGAATACTAATTGGAATATCTGTTGATAGAATACATGGAACGAGAGAAGAGAAAAAGATAACGGCTGAAACGGATAACGTTCCAATGACGAATCTAGTAATTAGTTCGGCCTCTGCTACAAGCCCCGCTGGCAAGAACATTTCTGCAATCTCAACGGCTGATGCTTTTGCAGCTAGCATCGGATCTGGAATTTGCAGGATCCATGTAAATGGATAGAAAATCATTCCGATAATATCAAAAACCGGTGTATATTCCGCTAACACTAAGCCGAGTAACCCAACAGATAATATCGATGGCAAAATAGCCATTGTCATAATAAATCCATCTTTTAAATTACTAACGATATTTTTATAGATTGGTAATGAATGATCAACAGCCTCCATCGCTTGTTTCCATGCATGTTGAAATCGCTTCTCTTTAATGACCTCTTCTGGATTCGCATTTCCTTGATAATACTCCTCACTCATTCTGTTAAGTGGCCATATGCGCACCGTGATAGCTGTTACGGCAAATGTTACAACTAACGTAACCCAGAAATAAATATTCCAAATGTCCATTAAACCTAGTGTTTTCGCCACAACGATCATAAAGGTGGTAGAAACAGTAGAAAACCCTGTTGCAATAATTGTTGCTTCTTTGATATTGTATTTTCCTTCTTTATACACTTTGTTTGTAATCAACAGACCAATCGAATAGCTTCCTACAAAGGATGCAACAGCATCAATCGCAGAACGACCTGGAGTTTTCCAAATAGGGCGCATAACTGGCTGCAAAAGGACTCCAATAAATTCTAATAATCCATACCCAGCTAATAATGCTAAAAACACAGCGCCAATTGGTACAAGCACCCCAACAGGAATCACTAGCTTATCAAATAGGAATGGTCCCATTCCTGGTTCAAAAAACCATGCAGGTCCAACTTTAAAAACATAAAATATCGCAAAAACAAGACCGATGATTTTGAAAAAGGATAAGACGATATTGACCGCATTTTTTTTCCATGATTTATTAACAAATGGATAAATAGCGCCAAATAAGATAATGAGTAATGCATAATATGGTAAGGCCGCTGGAACGGATTGTTGAACATAGGTGACTAGATGATCGAGTGGAATTGTGGAGCTGTCATTGATGGTAATAGGAATAAAAAAAGTAAAAATACCGATTAAGCTGTAAACAATAAACTTAAAAACTTTTAGACTATTATTTGGGCTTTTTTCTTCTGCAAAAGGGATTTGTTTTTCCGTATTTTCCATGTAAGTTCCTCCATTTTATGATTTTTTATACATCTTGCTTTTGGTGGAGAAAAGGCTAGTAATCTCCACCAAATCATTACCACCTTCATTGAAGCTGTTTTTGTATAACGACTGGTATTCCTTTTTTTATCACAGTATCCACATGGTTCATTCCATACTGATAGGATAGGGTTAGGTAATTGGGTACATCGAAAATGGTTATGTCTGCTTGCTTTCCTTTTTCCAAGCTCCCTATCGTGTCAGCACGACCAATGGCATGTGCTGCATTGATAGTTGTTGCGGTTATAACTTCTTCTGGTGTCATGCCCATTTTCAAGCATCCTAAATTCATAATGAATGGGAGTGATAGGGTTGGCGAGGAACCTGGATTGGCATCTGTTGATAGGGCTACAGCAACTCCTCTATCTATCATTTTTCTTGCCTCTGCAAATTCTGCCATTAGGAAAAATGCGGTACCTGGTAATAAAACAGCTATGACATCACGCTCTGCCATCTGTTCAATCCCTTGACTAGAAGCTCTTAATAAGTGATCTGCAGATATCGCACCTACTTCAGCTGCTAGTTCTGCCCCTCCGTATGGTTCAATTTCATCGGCATGAATTTTCGGAATTAATCCATGTTCCTTCCCAGCTTCTAAAATGCGACGTGATTGTTCTGGTGTAAACACACCACGCTCACAAAAGACGTCATTAAAAGTTGCTAAGCCCCTACGTGCCACTTCTGGAATCATCTCGTCAATGACTTGATCAACAAATCGTTCTGGATCGTCTTTATCTGCCAGCGGGATGGCATGTGCTCCCATAAAAGTAGAAACGATATCCATGTGATGATTCTGCTGTAGTTTTTTTGAAACCTCGAGTTGTTTTATTTCATGCTCTAGGGACAAGCCATAGCCACTTTTAGCCTCTACTGTTGTCACACCATGGGTTAAAAATTTATCTAATCTAGCTTTTGACTCCGCATATAATTGCTCAAATGATGCTTCCTGTGTCGCCCGAGTGGTGGCATGAATCCCTCCCCCTGCGTTCATAATATCCATATAGGTTTTTCCTTGTAGACGCATCGCATATTCATTCTCTCTTGTTCCTGCATGGACTAAATGTGTATGGGGATCAATTAAACCAGGGGTTACCGTCTTATTCGTCGCATCTATATGATTTGCAGTCGCAATCAATTCTGAATATTTTGCTTCGATTGCACTTGTTTCTCCAACATCAAGAACCTTACCATCCTGCACGAGTACTGCTCCATTTTCTATCACTGTAATCTCGCTCATTGCTTGTTTTTTAGCTGGCTTTTCAGAATGACCTTCCACCGTAATTAGTTGTGCTGCATGTTTAATAAACAATAGATCCGTCAAGCATCACACCTCCGCATTTTTTAGCATCGGAATATGGATTCCTTTTTCTTTCGCAGTTTTCACAGCAGATTCATAGCCTGCATCGACATGTCTAACTACTCCCATACCTGGGTCTGTCGTCAATACTCGTTCGATTCGCTTTTCCGCATCTTTTGTCCCATCTGCAACAATGACCATGCCTGCATGAAGTGAGTAACCCATCCCAACACCGCCACCATGATGAACACTCACCCAGCTAGCTCCACCGACACTATTGATTAATGCATTTAGAATCGGCCAATCTGCTACCGCATCACTCCCATCCTTCATTCCTTCTGTTTCACGGTTTGGTGATGCAACAGAGCCAGAATCTAAATGGTCACGTCCGATAACGATTGGTGCTTTTAATTCTCCACTTGCCACCATATCATTAATGATTTTTCCAAACCTTGCCCGTTCCCCATAGCCAAGCCAGCAAATGCGGGATGGCAAGCCTTGGAAACTGATTTTGTCCTGTGCCATTTTGATCCACTTACATAAAGATTCATTGTCGCTAAATTCCCTTAAAATAACCTCATCTGTTTTGTAAATATCTTCCGGATCACCTGATAATGCTACCCACCGAAACGGCCCTTTTCCTTCACAGAATTGAGGACGAATATACGCTGGGACAAAGCCAGGAAAATCAAAGGCATTCTCAACCCCTTCATCTTTTGCAACCTGGCGAATATTGTTTCCATAGTCGAATGTTACTGCCCCTTTAGCTTGCATATCTAACATTGCCTGCACATGTGTTGCAATACTTTTTTTCGCTAATATGGTATACGCTTCTGGATTGGTATTTCTTAATTCTGCTGCTTCTTCAAGCGACATCTGAGCAGGTACATAGCCGTTCAAAGGATCATGGGAAGAGGTTTGATCTGTTAGTACCTCAGGAATAAATCCTCTCTCCAACATTTGAGGTAAAATTTCAGCAGCATTTCCGAGTAAGCCAATCGAAAGAGCACGACCTTTTTGCTTTGCCTCTTTTGCCATTTGGATAGCCTCATCTAAACTATCTGTGGAAATATCCAAGTATTTCGTCTCTAGTCTGCGGTCGATACGATGTTGATCCACTTCTATCGCAATACAAACACCTTCATTTAAGGTTACTGCTAACGGTTGAGCTCCACCCATTCCGCCAAGACCAGCAGTTAGTGTGATTGTTCCTTTCAGGCTGGATCCAAAATGCTGACGGGCACATTCTGCAAAAGTTTCATAAGTACCTTGAACAATCCCCTGGCTGCCGATGTAAATCCAGCTTCCAGCAGTCATCTGCCCGTACATCATTAATCCTTTTCTATCTAATTCATTAAAGTGGTCCCAATTGGCCCATGCAGGGACAAGATTGGAATTGGCAATTAACACTTTTGGCGCGTCTTTATGTGTTTGAAAAACAGCAACTGGCTTTCCTGACTGAACAAGTAATGTTTCGTCCTCCTCCAATTGCTTTAATTCCTTTACAATCGCTTCATAGCATTCCCAGTTACGAGCGGCTTTCCCTATACCTCCATAAACAACTAATTGATCGGGATTTTCTGCTACTTCTGGATTGAGGTTATTATTTAACATCCGTAATGCTGCTTCTGAGATCCAATTTTTCGCGTGTAATGTAGTACCTGTATATTGTTCGACTTGTCTTTTTATTTGTGTCACATGTACCATCCCCCTAAATGATTAAATTTTCTTATAATTTAAACTTTATCAAAATTAATAAATTATAATAGGTAATTATCTTATGAAAAAGGATAATTATTTACGGGTTGTATCTGACAAGCTGTATGTAAACGGTTAAATTTATGATGATAATTTTGGATTGGATAAAAATATTAGATGATAACCTGTTTTATTGTTTTCAACGCAGTTAAAAATCAAAATATCTAAAGACGTCCCTGCCAATTATTTCTCAATAGGAGGCATCTTCTTAAGGCTTTTTTCGTAAAGTTTGTTGCTATCGCCCGCAGCCGGAATACACTTCGCTTTCCGTGGGGCTCGCGCTGAGCCGCTTCGTCGCTACGCTCCTGCAGGGTCTCAGGCTGTCTCGCTAATCCCACAGGAGTCTACGTGTATTCCGGCTGCTAATTGTTTCCAACTAATTCTTTTTACCTATTGAAGATAACAGCCTATATTAAAGTGTTTGCTGCCTGATAAATTCTCTTGGGGATAGTCCTGTTTGTTTTCTAAAGATGCGGCTGAAGTAATTTGGGTTATTAAAGCCGACTAATTTTGCTGTGTTTTGGATTGGTGTATCGGAGGTGCTTAAGATGTCCTTTGCCTTTTGAATACGGATATTTGTCAGGATTTCTCGAAAGCTTCTATTGTTTTTGTTTGTTAATAAATAGCTGAAATAGGATGGACTACGACCGATATGATTTGCTACTTCGACTAACGATAAATCAGAACGATAATAATTTTTTTCCATATAAGTAATCGCTGCTTCCATGATGTCCAGCTTCGGTTTTTCTACTCGTTGATTTTGGATATCAAATAAGTAATCAATAAACAAAATTATTTCCTGGACAATTCGATAAAGAACACTATAATTTAAGATTTTATTAAAAACATCCTTATAATAATTCTCACTGCTGCTATCTTGCAGTCCGCTTTTAATCATATAGCGACGAACCTGTGCAAGAATACTCGTTAACCTTGTTCGAAGCATACTAGGAGAAGGATAAGGACTTTTCATACTGAAAAATTCTCCGTACATCCATGCCTTAATTTCACTAATTTCCTTTTCATCAAGCATATGGACCCAATCCCGTTGCTGTTCCATCGTTAAAAAAGGATCTCTTTCGACCCAATCGTGAAAATCATTGGCGAGAATTACTTGGCGGTATCCTGTATAAAACGTTACGTTAATTGCTTTTCTTAAGTGATTATATGTCTGGTAGAGAGAATGCTGGTCGCGATGACTAATCGCAATTGCAAGAGGCGCATCATGCTCGATTTCCCATTCTCTTAAGAAACGCTTTGCTTCATTGATTTCATCCTGCAGTTCATGTTGAAAGGCAAGGACAAGATGATCACTCGTTGAAAAAATAACAGGCTTGTAATAAAAATCAAATTCATTACTAAATACTCTTATTTCATCCAATGCATCATTCCATTCACTTTCTATGAGAAATACTGGATATTCATACGGAATCATATCATCAATAAACAGTGCTTCATATTTCGAGTCATATGCTGTTCTCGAGGTATTTTTTTCATCGTTCAAAAGGGGTAATTGCATGCGCATTAATTCTTGAAAGGCTTTCTTGACGAGATTCGGCGTTAATGGTTTTACCAGTAAATCAACTGCTTTGACGGACATCGCCTGCATTGCACGCTCAAATGTAGTTTCAGCTGTAAGAGTAACGACCTTCTTTGCATATCTATTAATATAGGATTGAACCATCTTCCAATGGGTGTCTGGAATCATATCTAATTCAATAAACAAAATATCCGGTAAATCTGTTTCAAGCACTGCTAATACTTCTGCCAGTTCATTTCTTTTTTCCATGATAAAATCTGGGGATGAATATTTTGAAACAAGCCATTCTATTCCATTCACTTCTTGCCTGTCACGATCTGCAATCAAGATTTTAAACATAAAAACCTGCTCCCTTATTCATAATGACTTTGACACTATTATAACAGTAGACAGGCATTAGAATAATGCTATAATTTTCATTCTTAAATCTCTGAATCGATTTCAAATGATTCCTTCAATGCTTTACTTAACTTTTCGATATCATCCGCGAAAATCCGATCCTCCTCAATTGGAGCAACATAGTTTCTTACTTGCTCCACTACCTTTTTCGTAAAAGCTCCCATTCTATCTTTTCCGCGAATTTCCGCAGCTTGAGTCGCACAAATTAATTCAATCGCTAACACTTTTCGTGTATGTTCAATAATTTGATAGGCATGCCTCGCACCAATGGTCCCCATACTAACATGGTCCTCCTGATTTGCAGAAGACGGAATCGAATCCACACTAGCTGGATGGGCAAGAATTTTATTTTCCGACACCAATGAAGCTGCGACATACTGCATAATCATCGCCCCAGATTGCAATCCAGGCTTCGAGCTTAAGAATGCTGGCAAATCATTTAATTGAGGATTAACTAATCGTTCAATCCGCCGCTCCGAAATATTCGCCAATTCTGCCATCGCAATCCCCATAAAGTCCATCGCAAGTGCAATCGGCTGACCATGAAAATTCCCGCCAGAAATAACCTTTTCCCCATCGTTAAAAATTAAAGGATTATCTGTCGCTGCATTCATCTCTATTTCTAGTTTATGTTTCACATACTGCAACGTCTGCCAAGTAGCACCATGCACTTGGGGAATACAACGAAGCGAATAAGCATCCTGAATACGTAGTTCCCCTTGTACCGTTATTAGCTTACTACCAGCAAGATATGCGCGCATTCGCTGAGCGACATCAATTTGTTCTTGATATCCTCTTGCTTGGTGCACGTCATCATCGAATGCATCAATAATTCCCCTTAATCCTTCCATCGTAACTGCGGCAATTTGTTCCGATTGATAGGCTAGCTTCTCCGCTTCTAAGTAAGCAACAGCACCCATAGCAGTCATTGCTTGTGTTCCATTTATCAGTGCTAGCCCTTCCTTTGCGGAAAGCCTGATTGGTTCTATGCCTTCAGCTTGTAAAGCTTCCAATGAAGGTCTTCTTTTTCCTTTATAAAATACTTCTCCTTCTCCGAGAAGTGCTAAGGCAAGATGAGATAAGGGCGCAAGATCGCCGCTTGCTCCAAGGGATCCTTGCTGTGGTATGACGGGATGAATGGCTTTATTGAGAAGTGCTAGTAATCTATCAATAATGAGCGGTCGAACTCCTGAATATCCTTTTAGTAAGGCATTCGCCCTTAGAAGAAGAATAGCTCTTGAAACCACTTCAGCAAAAGGTTCACCTACTCCACAAGCATGGGAATGGATTAAATTGAGCTGTAGTGTTTCTACATCTTCCTTATCAATACGGACGTCGCTTAATTTGCCGAAGCCCGTATTAATGCCATAAACCGTTTTTCCTTGGTTTACGATTTCTTCGACGGCTTTTCGACTGTTTTTTACTTTTGTTAGGCTTTCTTTTGATGGTTGGACGGTTTCGTTGGTGTAGAGGATTTTTTTTAGGGTGGGTAAGGTTAGGTTGTTGCCGGTTAGGGTTAGCATGGTGGGTTCCTCCTTTAGGTTTAATCGGGTATAATACAAAAAAACTAATTTCTATTTTCAAGAAAAACATAAGTATTTGATTATTAAAAATTAAGTATATGGATTTCTATCATCCTTAAATTATATCCATTAAGATAATATATAGTGGGGAAGGGATTTAAATACCTTTACCCAGTAATACTTAGTAAAATAGTTTATGACTTCCTTATTAAAAATTAATCGCTTTTCTTTTTACAGAGTAATTTTACTTTCACTTTAAATATATGATCATTACTTTTAAAATAACGTAAAAAAACCTCTACTGTTAGAGTAAAGGGCTCCGTTTTGAGGTGCTTTTCTTTAAATATGTGCCGATTTGATAGTGGCATTGGTATATAAAATGGGAATCTTTCCATTGGAATTGGCGAGTTTCTTTATTTGAAAGGCAAAATCCTTATTTATATAAGAACTCACTACTTACTTTTGGTACGATTAACCCTAATGCAGTTAAAATGAGAATCTCTTGAACTCACTCCCTTTTAAATAAGATGTTTTGTCCTGAATCGAGTAGTGCGGACCTTCTCGAACCCTCGATATTCTCTAATAATCCATGCATTACAAATAAATTCATAAATTTCATCTGTAAGTACAAATTGTTTCTTAGACTTTGGACTTGCAAAGCCACTCACCAAATGTTCCGGAGGCTTAATTTAATGATTCCCCCCCAAAATTTATGTAATATGGACTATTAATGTTTTTAGAAACGCTGACTTACAAGTTTCAGCCAATGCAAAAAATGGGTGTGTGAGTTTTATACAAAACACACATACCCATTTAATATTAGCCTATATATTTGGAGGATCGCTTTAGTCTACTATCCAACAATCTCAAACCCATCAAGCATCGCACGCACTTCATCCGTCGACTTTGTGCTCATCAATTGATTTCTCAATTCGCTCGCTCCTCTAAATCCTTTTACATATATCTTAAAAAAGCGATGAAGAGCTTGGAATGGACGTGGCTCTAATTCACTTGAATATTTATCATGAAGATCAAGCTGCAATCTTAGGAGATCCAAATATTCCTTGCTGCTATGCTCTTTCGGTTCTTTTTCAAAGGCAAATGGATTTTTGAAAATACCACGCCCTATCATAATTCCATCCACACCATATTGCTCGGCTAGCTTCAAGCCCTTTTGACGGTCAGGAATATCCCCATTGATTGTCAAAAGGGTATCTGGCGCAATGCGATCACGGAGCTTTTTGATTTCTGGGATAAGCTCCCAATGGGCATCTACTTGGCTCATTTCTTTTCTTGTACGCAGATGAATGGAGAGATTAGCGATATCTTGTTCCAGTATATGTGCTAACCAATCGTGCCACTCTTCTATCTCCGTATAACCAAGTCTTGTCTTCACACTTACCGGTAATCCTCCTGCTTTTGCCGCTTGGATTATTTCTGCAGCGACTTCTGGACGTAGGATAAGGCCGCTTCCCTTCCCTTTAGCTGCCACATTTGGTACAGGACAGCCCATATTAAGGTCAATCCCCTTAAATCCAAGCTCCGCCATACCAATACTCATTTGGCGAAAATATTCGGGCTTGTCCCCCCAAATATGGGCAACCATTGGCTGTTCATCTTCGGTAAAAGTTAGTCTTCCACGTACACTTTGTTTACCCTCTGGATGACAATAGCTCTCCGTATTTGTGAACTCAGTAAAAAACACATCTGGTCTCCCTGCTTTACTCACCACATGACGAAAAACAACATCTGTCACATCCTCCATTGGTGCAAGCACAAAAAATGGTCGTGGCAAGTCACGCCAAAAATTCTCTTTCATATCTATTCAAATCCTTTCAAAGGGACAAGGGGACAGACCCCTTGTCCCTAATAAGTACAAAATTCATGATTCTTTTACACTTATACCATTTTTCACTAACTTTTATCAAACTAAAGAAAATTTTAACATTATATACTATGTTAAAAATGTATGAAGTGCCTATTTAATATAGTATAGATGGCAGCCAAAAAGGAAGCAAAAGAACTCCCCTGCTTCCTTACCTAATCCTATCTGTTCCCTTCAATTCCCCAACAGTAGCTGCACCAATTCCAAACATAGTCATCTGTAATTCCAGCTCTCGAGTCTCAAAAAGTTCAATTAAATCCTCTGGTGATTCTGTAGCCTCTTTTAAAATCGACCGGGCAAAGCCAACCATATCTGATCCAAGCGCGATAGCCTTAGCAGCATCCATTCCATTTTTGATTCCACCGCTTGCGATAATCGGTTTATCAATCGCGTCTTTAACAGATACAATACATTCGGCAGTTGGGATCCCCCAGCTACTGAAAGCTTCTGCTGCTATTTTCTTGATTTTCTCTTTAGAGCGTAGTTTTTCCACTTGGCTCCATGATGTACCGCCTGCACCAGCGACGTCGATAAATGAGATGCCAACGTCGGTCAATTTTTTCGCGATGGTGCCATCAATTCCGAAGCCCACCTCTTTTGCACCAACGGGAATATCTAGCTGTGTACATACTTGCTCAATACTCCCCAACAAATCTTTAAAATTCCGATCTCCTTCTTGTTGTACAATCTCCTGAATACTATTCAAATGAAGAACGAGCATATCCGCTTCCGTCATCTCGATAATTTGTTTACATTGGTCGATTCCAAAGCCATAATTAAACTGAACCGCACCTAAATTAGCGATGATTGGAATGGTTGGTGCATATTTTCGAACTTGAAAGGATTCTCGATATTTTTCATTTTCAATCAGTGCTCTTGTAGAACCTAAGGCAAATGCCCAACCTCTTTCCTCTGCAGCAATGGCCAGATTTCGATTTATCGTCCCCGCCATTGCTGCTCCACCGGTCATCGAGCTTACCAAAAAAGGCGTCTTCATTTTTTTAGCTAAAAACGCTGTATCTAATGTAATCTCATCAAAATCAATTTCCGGCAAGGCGTTATGTAGAAAACGATACTTTTCAAGACCAGTCGATATGTTATCACCTGTTACTTTTTCATTTAAAACCAACTCAATGTGCTGGGCTTTTCTTTTATCAATTGAATCAGTCATTTTTCCAAACTCCAGTCTAATTATATTTGGTTGCAGGGAGGATATCTAATGGAACAATACCAGCATCCTGCCATTGTTTATGTAATCGTTCAAGCTTGTCTGTACTTGTAAAAGCAATTCCACAATCACCGCCACCTGCACCAGACGATTTTCCGGCGCCATAACAATTAGCAATGGCAATCAATTTTTCTAAATGAATCGTTTCAATTGCGCCACCAGTCTCTTCACTTAACTCTAGCAATGCCAATCGATTAGCGGATAAGCTAGCCATCATTAGTTCCATATCGCTCTGTTTAAACCCTTCTACCATTGTCGATACAGCATCACGGCTTTTACGTAAAAAATCTCCATAAATAGTAGAATTTTTCTGTTTAAGCGGCTCAATCTTCTTTATTAAAGAAGCTGTTTTAGCAGAACTACCAGTCCAGCCGACAGCAAGTACTAATTCTTCAGGGGCTTCTAGTGGCTCGATCTGTAGATGTGGCCACTCTTCTTCTACCAATGGAGTAATAGATCCGTTCTCTTTCAGCCTTTCTTTTAACCACCTCGCTTTAAACGCTGTATAGTGGAGCCAACCACCATATGTCGATGCTGCCACATCTGCACAAGAACCACTCCCTTGTGTCTGATAATGAGCGATTGCAGCTAGTTTGAAAATAAGGGTTTTCGAAACAGGCAAGAAATCTCTATACAATGTTAAAATAGAGGAAACAACAGCGACAACTACGGCTGCACTTGACCCTAGTCCATATTTCCGGCCAGAATCGGCATCATCCAATTCACTCGTTATCGTCAGGGAAAAAGGCTTGGTTTCAATAGACCTTTCTTGTAAATATTGATGCACCACAGCGATTGTATTTTTTATAAAATCTAATCTTGTGTCTTCCTCTTCAAAAATGACTTGTCCACCCTCAAATCGACAAGCAACATTAGGAAGACCCAGCTGCGGCAAAGAAAGAGTCTGTTGTTCACTCTTTGTAATCTGTGCTGTAATAAACCTATCAACTGCTACAACAATCGCCGGATAACCAGGTTCTAATACCGCATATTCTCCGGCAATAAATAGTTTCCCTGGAACTTTGATTTCATGCATCCAGACTCACTCCCTTTATCCATTCCACTCTGATAAATATTCAATCCCAGGTCCTGGATGACATACAATCACATCACGGACAGAAGGCAAAGCAGCAAACTTTTCTTTAATTATCTGTTCATTCTTCGGTTCACAAAGCACTTTTACATTCGGCCCTGCATCAATGGTGAAGTAAGCTTCTATGCCTTGTTGGCGCAATTCCATGACCTTCTGCATAACGTCAAACGTTGCACTTTGCCAATATAAAAATGGCGGCTTTGCTCCTAGCATTGTAGCGTGCATTTTCAGGGCATTCGCTTCTGCGATTTCTCCTAGCTGCGTAAAATCGCGCGCTTTAATGGCTTCCTTTATCCCCTTTAAATCCTCTTCTATTGTTGCTAACCAGCCATCATAGAACGGAGACGTATCTACAGTCCGCTGCATGCCATCTCTGCTCGAAACAGACTTCGGCCCAGCTTCCACTACCACAGATAGAACAGTCACATCCCACGCTTGTTCGTCTATGATTTGTGTCGCAAACGAATCTGTTCCGTCCGTTTTCTCTCCTTTTTGCCATTCAACAAATCCGCCAAAAATAGAGCGAGAAGCAGAACCAGAGCCTTGACGAGCTAAAGCAGACAGCTCTGTGCCTGATAAATCTAACTGTAATGCTTTACTTGCAGCTGCTGCTAATGCTGCATATCCGGAAGCAGAAGAAGCAAAACCGGCAGCTGTCGGCACGTGATTCACCGATGTCACTGTTGCAAAGGTTTTAGTCCCTGCAATATTGCGTACATGATTAAGAAAAGTGGTTATTTTCCCTATCTCCTGATCCGAGACTTGGTTTCCATCTAAGACAAGAGAATCCTTTTCAAACTGATCCGAAAACTGTACCTTTGTTTCCGTATAAAAATGATCCAAAGTAATCGATAAACTACTGTTCATTGGTAAAAACAACTTAGAATCGCGTTTCCCCCAATATTTTATTAATGCAATATTCGTGTGCGCACGAGCGATCGCTTCCATTAACCATACTCCTCATTAATCTAATTAGCATTTAGCTATTGTGTATTGCCATGTTTGAGTAGCACCAGCTTGAACCAAGGCATCTGCAACCTTTTTGCCGATAGTCTCATTTTCTACTAGTGCCAAAATACAACCACCACGGCCACCACCTGTTAATTTCGCTCCTACTGCTCCAGCAGTTCGAGCTGCTTCTACTAGGCCATCTAATCCTAGATCACTGACACCAAGTAAAGAGAGCTGTTGATGTGCTTGATTTAATTTATCGCCAACCTTTTGATAATCACCAACTGCAAGTCCTAACCGTACATCTTCTGTCAATTTGCCAAGTAATGTAATGGATTCCTCGATTTGTTTCGGCTTCCTTTCATACTTGTCTCGAATCGATTTCACTGCTGAATACGTATCGCCAATCCTGCCACTATCTGCTACAACCAAATGAAAGGGAGCACCTATTTTCACCATTTCAACCTCTTGTTGTTTTTGAAACCAAATGGGATTGGCGCTAGATGCTGCCATCATATCGATCCCACTTGGCGTTCCATGAGCAAATTTTTCGGCACGTTCCACCAATGCCATCAGCTGACTATCCTTGAGACTCTGATTGAAGAAAGCAAAAAGACCGCGAACAAGTGCAATCGCAATCGCTGCACTTGAACCTAGTCCACGCCCAATTGGAATCGAGGAGGCAATCCGAATATGTAAGCCTGATGAACGTTTTTCAAGAACCTTCAATGTTTGGATGACACAATCACCAATTCCCTCCATCTTTTCAGGAATCTGTTCAATTGGTCCTTGATAAAAGGGGCTTTCGATTTGGATCGTATTTCCCCCAATCGTTTTCACTGTTACTTTTACTTCTATTTGTTTAAAAGGAAAAGCAATTGCCGGTTGCCCATAAACAACGGAATGCTCCCCAATTAAAATCAATTTACTATGTGCTCGGCCTACCGCAACTTTTTGTGGAGTTTCAAGCATCGATATCCCCACTTTCACTGAATAAATTGGATGTTTACCTAGATGTACCTCTTTTGTCTACATTTTAAAACCAAGTAATGATCCATGGTGCTGAATAAAGGATCATAAACTGAACGCCATAATTCACGCCCCAACGGTGAAGCATACCAGCAAATAACCCGATAACTAGTACACCAATAATATTAATAAAACCAGCGTCCATAAAAGCTAATAATAGCACAAGTCCGAAAAATAGTCCTAGAATTGCTTCATGGGGAACCCACCGAAACACAAAGGCACAAATTTTATGGGCGTATTTGACGGTAACAAAATAAGTGATCGCAAGGGCAATCGTTGCACCGGTAAGCGTCGCCCAGACAAAGTCTGCATTTGATAAGATATGATGCAGGTTATGCTCTGTTGTAAAGACTGGCGGCGCATTAAAAAGGGCATTAGCTGGACCAATCGCCATTGGAGACAAGGGAATACCGAGTGCAATTAAAGGAATCAAGGTTCCAGAAATATACGTAGCATTTGTCAGCCCCTCCATTGATGCAATCGCAACAGATGCTTTTTTCACCGGATCCTTTACTCTACTTGAAAAAAGTTCTCCAAGAAATATAGTCATGCCGACAGGGCTCATAATGAAGGTGATAGAACCGATAAAACTGGCAAGTACACTTGATGCGGTTTCCTGCTTTGTCAATATTTTAAAAGGACTAGGAAATCCTTTAATGGGATTTGTTTGCGCAAAATCAATCGTTTTCTTTGGAAACCTTGGCATACTATCTCGCTTTTCTTTATGTAAAAGTTCAAATATGGTCAAAATGACGGGACCAATTGTAATTCCCAAGAAAAAGGAAATGAAGACATTCGTTCCCTCAGGCACTACTCCGATTCCCCAATAGAGATGGCGCAGGCCTTCAATTAGTAAAGCAAATGGAAGAATCGATACAAGTGCTAACACTTTATTTTTGGTCATTAATGCAAGTAAAACGGCACCAATGAAAAAGAGCGGGTTTGCATATTCTTTGATGACATCAGAAAATGGTATTAAGGCTTGTGCCATAAGTAAGCTTACAGGAACCGAAACGAGCGTCCCAATAACAGAGCCAGATGCCATTTTGCGAATACTGATATCAGGCATACCATGTTTTTTTAATACGAGTGCATGCTCTACCATTGGGGTTGCCATCACCCCGCCAGGAATACCAGCGAGCGCAACTGGAATCGAATCCGTTACTTTATTAGCCACAATCGCAGAGATAAAGAAGGTTAAGACCACAATTGGCTCTACCCCTGCCAATACGATTGCTAACGTCACCGGAGCTAATACAGCTGTTTCATCTGTCCCTGGTGCAACGCCGATTATTGTATATAAAACAGCTGCTAAAACGGCAGCAGCAATCATCTCTATAATTAACATGATATCCATTATTTTTCTCCTGTTCCCTTAAAGTTTCTTTTTGGCTTAATGATAAAACTACAAATGATAAAACCAATAAGAGCACCGGAGAGTCCGAAAAATAGAGGCTTTGGTGCTTCATTTGGCGCAATAAAATAGGCCCCCATTGTGGTTACCGCACAAATTACGATTGCCAACACCAAATCCTTTATTTGAACAAGATCTTCCCAGACCTCAATATTATCGTTTGTATCTTGATTATTTTTATTATCCATACAATCAAACTCCTTGTATTTAATGATCAGAAATGAGCATACTGTTAGGTTCCGCTTCCCCACGAAGATTATACACTAAATTCCATTTGATGAAAACGATTCTCAATTGAATTCTGAAAAATAAGATATGTTTTCATGGTTGTTATACCACAAATTACGTATGGCATAACCACTTCTTTTATTTTAAATAGTGACAGGCACCATAAATAGACAGTTGTCTTTTTATAGTGCCTGTCACCTATTTTTTGTCACCTATTTTTGATATCCATTTTGAGAATATAGGCATATGATATAAAGATTTTAAAGGAAGGGGACAAAAAAATGATGAATTTTAATCAAATAGGCATGAGGTCACATCATGGCGGTGGTGGTCATGCATCAGGTGGCCATGGTGGACACAATAATTGGCATCAACATGGCGGCGGACATCCAAATCCAAATTGGGGAAATGGTGGAAACTGGCATCATCAAGGTGGACATTATCCAGGAGGAGGATTTGCATTAGGTACTCTTACAGGATTAGCACTTGGCGCTGCCGCAACACCAACTCCTTATCCAGTACCTGCTCCTTACCCGTATGCGTATCCTTACCCATCCCCGTATCCTTATCCATATTCGAATCCTTATTATCCAGGATACTAAAGGGATCAGGGGACAGATTTCTTGTCCCCTGAAACATTAATTGTTGAGATATCATTTCTCTCCATTCTTCTAAACCTTTGACCATTCCGTTTGTCCTATTATCGTTAATTAAAACGTTTACCCATCTAACAATTGAATTTTTTCTAATATGACTCTACAAGTTTATTTAGTATATTAAATTATCTGGCTTATCGCATTCTACATCAATGATTGCTTCCACTTGAATTAATCAATCGCACTTGCTTTATTGATTCCTAATTTCAGAAGAAGCTCTCCTTTAAAAAATCTCCAATATGTACCCTAGATGGAACAACATAAATTAATCCCTATTAGCATGAAATTTCAATGTCTTCACCATATAGTCATAAGTGTGACCATTAATCTGTATCTCTTTATCTTCTTGATATCCTATACGAATGTATAACTTTTTTGCATAGGGATTATCCTTGGCAACATTGAGGGATATTCGCTCATATCCTTTCTGTAACGCTAATTCTTCAGCCTTCCTCAACAATTCTGACCCAATTCCATAGCCCTGAAACTTTGGTGAGACAGAAATCGTATCAATATATAAATCTCCAATATCCGCCTCTTGATCAAAGTTAATGTTCTGATTCCTTGTTTTTCTTCTTAAACGTTCAAGTAGAGGCTTGTCCAATTGGTAAGCATCTGTGCCAGAATAAGTTACGATAATTCCAGTTATCTCGTCAAAAATATCCGCAACTATCACATTTTGATAGCTAAGACGATTGTTTTCTTCACGAAAAAATTTTGCAAGAGTCGTATGAATATTTTCCACCTTCGTTTGACCGGTTAACTGCTCAGTGATATCTCCAATTGCAAGATGAATTAGTTCTACAACTTCTTCTGCATCTTTTTTGATAGCTGGTCTGAAATTCAATTCTTCTGGGATAATATCTTCCCAACGAAGTCCAAATGTTGCACCACCATCCGTGTGACCAGCTATAAAATAAAATTCATCGTTTGTATCATATTCAAAATCATCATGCTTGAATCTATTCTTTTTCATTTATTTTACACTCCGAATGTCATATTTGATGACATAATTATAGCAAAGTAAGAAGCTGGGACCAAACTAAATAACTAATCTTTAAAGACGAACAATCTTTAATTTATCTCTTAAATAAAGCTACTTTCTCATGATGGTTATCTATGTTTTTAAATCTAGATAAGTGTAAAAACCAGTCGTTCCATTGCGCTACGGACGCACGATGCGCCGGGGAGGAAGCTAAGCTCCTCGCTGCGCTGCGGGGTCTAAAGCGTCTCTATTTCCCGCAGGAGTCGAGCGTCCTCCGCTCCATTTCACTTCGTTTTTAAACCTTTTTCTAAAAAACAAACACGAACTATAATGTAATTTATTTACATTATAGTTCGTGTTTGTTGTTGATTGAAATACTTATGTCCCAGCCTCTTTGTAATTATTTTATAGTTTTTTTATTAATATGTTTTGATGCTATTAGAATATCCCAACAATTATAGACTGAGAAAATTCAAACCCTATAACATGATTTCCAATACACAATTAATAGATTTTAAATTTCTCACTAACCATTTTGACGGATTGTGCCTAAGTCTCTCGTAACTAAATTTTAGCTCTTTAGAAGTTAGCGTTTTATATTTGTTGCAAGTTAATCCCCTTTGTTAAATAAAAAGTCCATTCGGTAATGAGCGATGAAGAAAAAAATGAAAGGCTAATCTAGATTACCAGATACTGATTGTTGATGTTTTCATCTCTTGTTACCAACTGCCTATCTACATACTATACCTAATTTACTTTTAAGCTTCTTTCCTTTGCGTAACGGAAGTCGTTACGATGAAAATGGTGAGTAAGGGAAAAATAGAAAAAAATGGTGTCAGGCAACAACCTTCCATATAAAGTCTTCCGGGCGGTCAAGTAGGTATATTTTAACCTCTAGCGTTTCCTCAATAATCTTATTTATTTTTGTCCAGTATATTTGCATTGTATATTCTCCTTACTCCATTATTTGCAAGTATCATCCTTCTAGTAAATGGAAATAATAACGGTATAACCTATTAGATGGAGGATTTATATAGTGACCACCAACACTAATTACAATGGAAAATTACCCCCTAACGCAGAATCTTATTGGATAAATACGGCTCATTTACCAGAGTACCCCCGCCTTGAGAATGACATGCAAGTTGATGTCGTTATTGTAGGAGGTGGCATTACAGGCATTACTTCCGCCTATCTGCTGGCGAATGAAGGGCTGAAAGTTGCTATTATCGAAGCAGACAAATTACTGAACGGGACAACAGGACATACCACAGCTAAAATCACTGCCCAGCATGATTTAATCTATGATGAACTAATCCGCTATGCTGGGAACACGATGGCAAGATTATACTACGAGGCAAACACCGATGCTTTAAACTTTGTTCAAGAAACGATCAATAAACATCAAATTGATTGTGAGTTCACTCAGCAAGATGCTTATGTTTATAGCACAACAGAAGAATATGCACTTAAACTAGAAAAAGAGGCAGATGCCTATAAGGAGCTTCTTATTGAAGGCGAACTCGTAAATAAACTCCCTTTCGATTTAGAAATATTTAATGCACTTGTTATGAAAAATCAAGCACAATTCCATCCACTTAAATACTTGGCTCATCTTACAAAAATAATTACCGAAAAAGGTGGATACATCTTTGAAAATACAACAGCTGTAGATATAGAGACTGGCGAACACCCCATCGTTCTTACTCGTGGAGGAGCTCGAATTACAGGAAAATACGTTCTTGCCTGTTCTCATTTCCCTTTTTATGAAGGAGCAGGACTTTACTCTACAAGAATGCATGCAGACCGTTCCTATATTATTGCTGCTAAAATAAAAACAGAATATCCAGGTGGTATGTATATTAGTGCCGATGAACCGAAAAGGTCTCTCCGCTATGCAACAATCAATGGCGAAGAAATGATTCTTATTTCTGGGGAAAGTCATAAAACAGGACAAGGAGGGGAAACACTCAAACATTACGAGGCCTTGGAGACCTTCGGCCAACAAGTATTCGGCATTGAAAATATTACATACCGTTGGTCAGCTCAAGATTTAGTTACACTGGATAAGATTCCTTACATTGGCGAAATTACCCCTGGTCAAAAAAATATATTAATCGCTAGTGGATATCGGAAATGGGGGATGACAAATGGAACCGCAGCTGCGGTTTTATTCCGAGATATCGTACTAGGAAAAAAGAACAAGTACCAGGAATTATATTCTCCTTCCCGTTTTCATCCGAATCCAAGTCTGAAAAACTTCTTAACGGAAAATGCGAACGTTGTTAGTCATTTAATTAAAGGGAAATTAGAAATTCCTCAGAAGAGTATCCATCATCTAGCCAACGATGAGGGAGCTGTTATTGACATTGATGGGCACAGAAAAGGGGCTTATAAAGATAAAGAGGGTATGCTTCATATCGTAGATACAACTTGTACTCACATGGGGTGTGAAGTGAAATGGAATAATGGTGAACGATCTTGGGATTGCCCGTGCCATGGTTCTAGATTCTCGTATACAGGGGAAGTGCTGGAAGGACCTGCCGAGAAGCCATTACAAAAATATGATTATAAACTGATAGATAATCTTACCTCAGAAGACTCTGGTTATTAAGTAAATTAAGTAAGCAAAAAAAACAGCTAAATATTGTTTAGCTGTTTTAGTTTGTCGACAAAAAGGTAAAATAGCTAGAGAAAACATCCATTTTCTATTTCCCTGAAATAGCACCTCTTCCCCTTATTTCTTTGGCTGTAAAATCATAAATATTCATTAACTCTCGTATTCCATTCTTAATTTCTAGTTCATTCAAGAAAGAATAACTAAGCCTTATATATGGGATATCTCTTCCATGCGGGGCGCAGATAGATCCTGGTACATACGAAATAGAACTTGCTAGTGCTCTGTTTTTCAATAAACTTTTATCTATTTCTTCATCAATACGAACCCATAGATTTAATCCTCCACCCGGGCTATCCCATTTAAAATGATTCTTGAGCGCTGCTTCCATTCGCTCTTTTCTTAACTGCAATGCTATTCTTAGTTTTTCCATATGTATACGGACCCTATCCGAAGTAAGGTAAAACAAAAAAGCTTTCTGATTAAGCAAGGGAGTTCCATTATCCGCAAGCGCCTTTCCCTTAATGAGCCATTTGACAAGGCTTGGATGGGCGACCATTGCACATATTCTCAATCCTGGCGCCATATATTTACAGAAACTGCGTAAATAAATAACATACCCTCCTGTATCATATGAAAATATTGGCGGTGGAGGAGTTTCGTGGAAATAGATTTCATGAAAAGAATCATCTTCCAAAATAATGCATTGGTATTTTTCCGCCAAATCTGCGAGTTGCTTTCTTTGTTCAGCTGGCACCGTATAACCTGTCGGGTTGTGATAGGTTGGATTTGTATAAAAAAGCTTTGGTTTATACTTTTTCATAAGCGATTCTACTTCTTTTAGGCAAAAACCTGATTCTGTAATAGGGACGGAAATGAGTTTTGCTCCCCTATTCACAAATATATCGATTGCTCCGCTGTATGTAGGACTTTCAATCATCACATAATCATGCCCCTGAACAAACACCTTTGCAATAATATCAATACCCTGCTGTGCCCAAGATGTAACGATAATGGAGTCTTCTTCTATGTACAGTTTGTCATACTTTTGGAAATAGGCAGATAATCCTACAATCAATTCATCATCTCCCTTTACAGGTGCATAAGTCCCAAGCAAGTGAGGGTATCGATCAAATATCTCTTTAACATGTTGAGAAAGGTATCTGTTTGGCAATAATGTTGGATCAATAACTGCAGCAGAGAATTTATAAAAAGTTTGCTCACGATGAATTTCTGATAAATGGCTATTTTGAATATAGGAGTGGATAGCAGGCTGTTCTCCCTTTTCACTTAAATAATTGCTATCTTTACAATAATAGCCTGTTTTATCTTTTGCGTAGACATGACCTTCCTCCTTTAGAAGTTGATACGCTTTTAAGATTGTCAACCGATGAACCCCTAGCAAATCTGCAAGACCTCTTACGGAAGGAAGCTTTCTGTCTTTTTCCCATTCTCCTGTTTTAATACGTGTCAGTATATATTCATAAACTTGCTTGTATAAGGCAGTATGTTCTGATTTTACAACCATTATAATCCCTCCTCATCTGCTATTATTGTACCATTTGCTTAAATCTGGTCTATATAATTCCATCTGGTCTATCCAGCCTATTTTACAATTAATTGCAGGAGGGATTACGATGACGGTAATTATGTATTGTATCATGTGTTTTATTTTTGGAACTACTTTTTTGGCCATTAAGGTAGGAGTAGATGAAGGCTTTCCGCCCTTTCTATCTGCGGGAATACGGTTTTTAGCAGCAGGTGCCATCCTTTATTTTTTTCTTCTTATACGCAAACGAACATCCTGGAAACTACTGTGTCGCAAAGAACTTATGTTCACAGGATTTTCTTTAACCTTTATTACCTTTGCTAGCCTTTATTGGGCAGAACAATTTGTTTCTTCAGGAATTGCAGCAGTACTTTCGGCTTCAGGACCAATTATGATTATCCTAATTCAGACTGCATTTTTACGAATAAAGATGAATCTATCCAGCATTTGCGGAGTAATAATAGGTTTTATTGGTGTCTTCTTTCTTTTTCTGCCTGGACTTACAATCGATTGGAGCATCCGTTGGATATTAGGATGTGGAATTATCCTCCTAGGTGAAATCGGCTATGCAGTCGGTACGATTTATTCTGGAAAAATTATTGGCATATTTAAAGAGGAAAGTCCAATGGCCATGAACGCTGTGCAAATGATTTATGGAGGGATATTCTTGCTACTTCTATCCCTATTTACAAGGGAAACAGCACCTGCACTAACAATCCCGGGTTTTTTATCTATCGTTTACTTGACAATTGCAGGATCAATGATTGGCCACACTATCTATTACTACCTAGTGGCAAAGACCAATGCCTTTCTTCCCTCGACATGGTTGTATGTATCACCGCTAATCGCTTTAACTATCGGCCATTTTTTCTATGAGGAAAATGTCCACCCAGTCATGCTTATTGGAGTTTTTCTAATATTAAGTAGTCTTGTGTTAATAAACATTAGGAAAATCATAGAATTCATTGGAATCAAAAATATGGCATCCTCTTAAAAAAATGGTGCCAAAAATGGTGTCAGGCACCATCAAAAGACAACTGTCTTTTTACTGTGCCTGACACCCACTTCACAATTGCTCTATCAATCTTTCTATATCCGCCTTCAAGCTTTCCTTTTTATCAACAGGCAATTTCTCAGTTTTGTCGTTATTAATCAGTTTAATCATATCTTGCAGAAATTTAACTGCTTGATCTTCTTTCCCCTTCTCTAGGTGATTTTGGGATTGCTTCAATTTATTGCTTAAGCTTTTATAAAGACTATCCTTTAGCTCCCCTGAACCCTTATACATATCCAATAATTCTTGAATGGACGAATGATCCGCTTCGTATGATCTAACAAAGAAATTATCAAACTTCGTATTATTATAATTGGATCTTACCCCTACTTTTCCTTGTGTAAAGGCAGTACGACTATTGTCCGTAAAATTGATTTTCGGTGTCGTCATATCATCCACATACACTTTAATCGTTGTCCCATTCACTTCAATCTTCATATGATGCCAAGTGGATGTTGGTTCTTTAAGTGAAGCACCATCTAGATACTCCCAATTATAATTTTGCTTTCCTAGGTGGACTCCGTCTTCATTTATATAAGCTACATATCCTTGCATAAAATCAGCATTATTTTGGCTAAGCTCGATTCCATTAGCAGGATTGTTTACTCTAAAGATGACTCCTCCGTCTCCAGAACCTTCTGCCACTTTAACATCCGCTTCTACAATATAGTCTTTCCATTCGTTTTCACCGATGACTGATTTGGCAAATGTCTCACTACTTGCATTGTACTCCCCTATTATTTGTGGCTCTGTTACTTCGATTTCCTCTAGGAACTCAAAATAGTTAAAATCATATTCCCCTTTTACTATTTCTACTTTAATCGTATGCTGCCCAGCTGGTAAGGAAACATCTTCCTTAATAACATTTTCCCAATTATTCCAATCACCAGTACTAGGCACATCAATAACACCTGTTAAATCAATCGAATCATCAAGCCATAAGCGGATTTGACTATCTTTATAGGTTGTAGCTACATTTATGGCCAAATCGTAAGTACCGGCTTCTGCAATATCAACATTATACTTTAACCATTCTCCTGTTTGATTCCATCCAACATTGTAGCCACCTTCAGGGTTAACGCGAATATCTACTGCATCCTGTCGATACTCGCCCCCAATATTTTCGCTTGTTTTATCGTGATACGCTACTCCTTCTCCACCGGTAATATAGTCTGCTGCCATTATTTTACCTGGAAGCTTTTTGTGCTTATCAAATTGGTGGAACATGAACTTCGAAAGCTCAAAGTCCCCTTCTACAGCAACCACTTTTAACGTATGCTTGCCTGCTGGTAATGCTATATCCTGTAATGATACATTCTTCCAAGTGTCCACACTTCCCGTTTTCGGCAAAGCAATTTCATCTGTTACATCTATCTCGTCATCTAAAAGAATTTTCACCTTCGCTCCATCGCTTACAGAGGAAACAAGTAAATCAAGTCCATAGCTTCCTTCTTCTAAAATATCTACATCATACATTAACCATTCTCCCGTTTGAATCGAGCTAACTGCATAATCCCCTTCAGATAATTTTCGAATATCCACATCATCGTTGCGGTATTGTCCACCAGCGTTTCCTTCTGTCTTATCATAATAAGCTACATTTTGGCCACCAGTGTTATAGTCTTCCGCTTCAATGAGCCCAGGGAGTGATCTAGGAATATCAAAGGATGATAATTCCATTTTTGTAAAATCAAATTCCCCTTCCACGAATTCTAGTTTCAATGTGTGATTTCCCTTAGGCAAAGTAATTCCATTTTGAATAACAGGCTTCCAATTGTTCCAGTCACCAGTGGCCGGGACATCAAATACGCCCGTTAAATCTATTTCATCATCTAACCATAAACGTGCCTTGGCACTTGTGAAGGTTGTTGCTACATAGAGCTTGAGATTATATTCGCCAGCTTCTTGCACATTTACATTGTATTTCAGCCATTCACCAGTCTGATTCCACCCAACAGCATATCCGCCGCCTTCCGGATTTGTTCTTATATCTACAGAATCTCTTCTGAATACGCCACCAATATTCTCAGCCGTCGTATCATGATAGGCGACTCCTTCACCGCCAGTGTTGTAATAGGCTGCATTAATTACCCCAGGAACCTTTTTGTATTCATCAAAATCAATATTTTGCTCTTCAAAAGGACCAACTTTCCATGTTCCCTCTATTTCGTCCCATCCTTCTGCATCCCCGTCATTAAAATCGTCATATAAACTGTCAACTGCTTTGTATCCTTGTACTTTAAAGCTTGAAAAATCAAACGACCCCTTTACCACTTCCATGGTTAAAGTATGCTTTCCTTTTGGTAATTTAAGCTTTTCGATAGAGAACGTTCTCCAATCCGTTGATTGCGGAATACTTACATCCCCAGTTATATCCGTCTTTCCATCTAACAAGATCCTTACCTTAGCATCCTTGGAAGATGCGCCTACACGTAAATCCAGATTATATAAGCCTTCTTCTGCAATATTTACATTGTATTTCAGCCATTCGCCTTTTTCATTTGATTCAACATAATAACTGCCGTCGGAATCGTCAGCAATATCCACATCGTCTTGTCGATACGGATTAACCGCTTCTTTTCTTGTTTTATCATGATACCCAACACCTTCTCCACCAGCATTGTAATGAACCGCCTCAACTTTTCCTGGTAAAGGCTTATAGGCATCAAAGACATTACTTCCGTCTACTTTATTACTAAAAGCTGTATAGCCAAAAGCTCCGTGAACATCTGAAGTAGTGTAGCCAATGCTACCAGCACCAATTTTACTAACCTCTCGCGTCTGTTTTTGCATGCCATCCACAAAGATTCTGAATGTATCTTCTGCCTTTTCTACTCTCATTTGATGCAGCTTTGTGTAATCATAGCCTTCTGGTAAATCTGCGTACTCCCAGCCTTGTTCCACACCATCAACAACAAAATTTGTTTCCAGTCGATTATGCTCTGGACTCAAGACAGCTGTCCCGTAGTTCTTTTCATCAGTGTAGGAGAAAACTACACCAAGTCGAGGATTTTCACTCTCCCCTTTTTCTACCATTTTCAGATTAAATTCTGCTGTATATTCCTTATCTGTAGATACTTTACTTACTTGTCTATACCATTTCGTATCACCCAAAGTCTTCTGTTCAAGCCAATTAGAAGAATCATCTGTAATACTCCATTTTCCTCCATTTACATTTTTCCAATCTTCTCCGATGGCAGTGCGATCAAATCGATCACTAAAATCCGGTAATGCAGGATCTGGTTGGTCAGAGGTTGTTGGCCCTAACACTAGCATTTTATCTCCATTCCACGCTATGCGGTCAAAGTTTATGTAACGCCCAGGGTTTGCATGACTATGGTACACAATGTAGTCAGAATCAAGGTCGGGTCCTCGGACAACTGTGTTATGCCCTAACCCTACATTTTCTCCTTCTGTATTTAATAGAAGTGGATTTTGCTCTTTATTTGCTGTAAAACCAGTATTGGGTGAATCACTTACTCCATAGTCAATCCGGTATGCTTTATTCCAAATATGATTTCCCGTATATGTCATATAGTATTTGCCGTTTCTTTTCAGTACAGTTGCTCCTTCTGTCCAGCCATTCATTTCTGCACCAGTATCTGTTGCTTTGCCAAATTCAGCTGGCGATGGCATGGAGCGTGCATCTATTCTGTTTGATCCCGTACTATAAAAGTACCATTTGCCATCATCATCAATAAAAACATGTCCATCAATTCCCATTCCAAGGTTATCCGTTTGTTTTTCAAAAGGGCCTAGAGGACTTGAACTTTTATACACATAATGCCCATTTCCACCTGGAGATGTATACATATAGAATTCACCATTCCAGTAAACTACTTCCGGTGCATAGGCAGCCTTTGTAGTAGGTTCTTCTGTAACAAGACCAGCATATTTCCAATCCATCAAATCTTCAGATGTCCAAGCTTTCACACCACTTTTATCATCTACCGTACTAACATAAAGATAATAAATACCATTGTGCTTTAGAATAAATGGGTCCCCTTCTCCATAATACTCCCCACTATCCCATGTCCAAGATTCTGGTAAATCCATTGGGTTGCTGTATGCGAATGCTGCATACGGTAAAGAGAGCCATAAACTCATACATAGTAATACTTTTCCTAACTTCTTCAGGTTAATCCCCTCCCCATATTTTTAACAATAGTTGCACTACCATTTATATAAAAAGGGTATACCTGATCAGCTATAAGTTGATTTGTACACCCTGGATACCAGTAATCTAGTAAAATCTCAGAAGTAAGGAAAACTATTAAGCTCCATTTAAAAATGTTGTTTCGTCACTTTTTTAAAAGCGCTTACAAACATCTTATATTATCCCAATCCACAAACATATACTAAACTTAGTATATAATATACCTTTTATACTTTTTTGATTGAAAAGTCCTACTTATTAGAAAAAAAAGGAAAGTATTTGAACGGGAGGAAGGGGACAATTTTAAGACAAAAAAATAGCCACCATGAATGAGGTAGCATACTCTTTCCTTATTTTTCATTTCCTGCAGCAAGCACTACATTTACCGGGATAAAAATTCGTTTCGGATCGTATTCGCCAGCTAGTTGTTGCATCAATAATTTCACCGTATCCTTGCTGCATTGCTGAATATCCTGTTGTACAAAAGTTACACCTTCTATTCCAGGCCAATCAAAAGTGACTAACTCTATTGGACGAAAGGACTCTTTTTGGACTTCTAAAATAGCGCGATATGCATACTGTGCCAGTTCTGCATTCATCGTAAACAGGCAAGCCAGCTGATAGTTTTCCATTAAAAATTGTTTAATCAGTGCAGGCGTTTCATCAGCCGATATTTTATCAAATGGCAACGTTAGCCAAAGATTTTTATCAATTGTAATTCCTTTTCTTAAAAAAGCTTGTTCAAATCCTTTTGCCCGTTCTTCCGTCACCGTGTTTGTTATTAATGGAGAGATAAGTGCAATCTGTTCATGCCCTTTATTCAACAGATAAGAAATAGCCTCAAACGCTCCTTGCGTATTTTCTGAACTTACACTATAGGTAGAAATATTCTTCATATATCGATCAATCAATACGAGAGGAAACTTGTCTAACGTAAGTCGAAGAACCGCTTCATTATACGTTTCTTTTTCTGCTGGAAAAATAATAATCCCTTCCACCCCAATAGCACGAAACGTCTCAATAGCCTCTGCCTCTTTTATCTGTGATTCTCTAGAAATCTTAATGACTAAGTTATACCCTCGTTCCGTCACATACTGTTCAAGGAAACTAACAAAATCCTGTTCCACCTTCGTCTTCATCGTTGGAATAATTAACCCAATCAACCCACTTGAAGTTTGATTCTGAGCCATTGAACCTGTAAAACTACTTTCAATGACAAACGTCCCTTTCCCCTTGATCCGCTCCACAATTCCTTTATCAGCTAAGCCAGCTAGTGCATTCTTGGTAGTAATTTGGCTAACATGGAATTCATCCATTAATTCCTTTTCAGAGGGAACTCTGTCTCCTACTCTCCATTTTCCTTCCTTTATTCGCTCTATTATTTTGTTTTGAATTTGCTGATATAATGGTTCATTTTTGATTGTACTCATCCTCCAGGGCTTTTTTGTTTATTTATTGGATAATATATATTTACTATACTAAGTTTGGTAGGAAAGAGAAATGGGGAGTATGAAAGAGTTGTTTTTTTGGAAGTAGTGGAGTTATATCTTTCTTTATTCCCTCCAAGTTTAAGAAATAATAATACAAATATATTAATAGTCAAAAATACTGGATTTCCTTATTAAGCATACCTCTATTCAAGTTTGTCCATGTAAGTCGATATTAAAGTATAATGAAATATTTCCCATAGAAAGAGGCAGATCATGTTTTTAGATTTTCTATTTAAAAATAAGAAAGACAACATTAATAATAATATGAAAGAAACTCCAATCCCTGTAAAAAAGACAAACAACGCGACAACAAAAAAAAAGGACGACCGAACTGCAGTTAGAAAAGGTGAACTTGGAGAATACAAAATCGATATTCAACTATCCCAACTATCTAAAGATTATATGTACTTAAGTGATTTACTAATTAAAAATCCTAAATCATCAACGGGATATTCCCAAATTGACCACATCATCATAACCCCTTATGGTTTATTCGTAATTGAAACAAAGAATTATCAAGGCACTATTTATGGAGGCAAAAATAAAAAAACTTGGTTAATCAATGGTAAGTTTAAAATGATGAATCCTTTAATGCAGAATTATGGTCATATTCAAGCTCTCAAAAATTTTATAGAAGATAAATACCAGCAATACTTTATTTCATTGGTTTCCTTTACAAAGAGATGCACTTTTAAAATTGAGGAAGAATTGAGAAAGATTCATTCTAATGAATTGGTAATTTATGACGTTGAATTAACTCATTTTATTAATAGAAAGGTGGCTGTTCTTAAATTACAATACAAAAAGCCGATTTTTCTAAAAAATGAGATTGAGACGATATACAATTCACTTTTGAATGCTAATATTACAGACGCTGCAATTAGAAAGCAGCATATAGATATTATCAAAGAAAAAAAGAACATCACTGATAAAAAAGAAAAGGAAACTAAATGTATAGTCTGTCAGAAACCAGTATCTGATAAAGTAAAATCCTTCTGTTTATCTAATAAGAAGTTCCAAGGAAAAATTTATTGTTTTGAGCATCAAAAAAGTTTATGAAATAGAAGGAAAACAGAAGTTAATATCCATTTAGATAATAGAATCATTAGTCTAAATGGATACTTAGTACAAAAGGAAACTAAATTTTTTGATACTGGTGGTCGGGGTCGATATAGTTTGATAGTTATTGAGTTTATAAGGTTTTTTACTAGTTATGTGTAAAATTTGTGTAAAAAGATTTAGATGAGCAAAATTTATTCAAGAAAGGTAAGTTTAATATCTTAAAACATTCATACCTATTCCCTAAGTTTATTTGTAAATCATAGTATTAGGAAAATACTTGATCCACGCTTTGCGTTTTATAAAGAAATTATTTTTGGTACAAGTTCAAAGTCTTCTGAGGTTGGATTTAATTCCATTTTATAAATTGGAATATTTAAAGTAAAAGCAATATTAACCAATCGGACTATATGTTCGTCTTTGCATTTATAACCAATATAAATTGCTGATGGGTTTGCTCTCATATAATCAGCCTTAAGAACATTTGCAGGTTTCATTACTCTAAATTCTTGTTCGTATTCCCACTTCTTCTGTTTAATGTAACAAGTTAAGATTTGAACCCATAATAACATTAAATTATCAATTAATATTTCATTTTGTTGTTCTTTAATAGCATTTGCGTAATTATCCTCTACATTAATTAAAAAGCCTTCAAAATACTCCGTAACATCTACTCGTCCCTCTAAATATTGTACCGGAAATAAAGATGGGCTAAGTTCTTTATTTTTATTAAAGTCTGTTGAGTAACTTACGCAAAAACCATGATGATTATTGGAATAATGCGCCCACATTGGTAAATTACTAATCCCTGACTTTGAAAAGGATGCCAATCTTGTATATTTTATTTTATCTTCTACAAAACTTTCATCAAAGAAAAATCCAAATTTGTATTTTTTCAATCTCCCAACATCATAATAATAGGATCGATTATCAAAAGGGTCATTAAAATCACTTGCATATGACAGGTATACTTCTCTGTTTTCTAATGTTGTAAACTTCATATTATTAAGTTCCTCATTGTTAGTTAACGAGTAATATTTATAAACCTCATCAGGAACATGTAATTTTATTATTTTATAAATCGTATTAAAAGCATCGTTCGGGAAACGATTTAGGACTTCTAAAGCTTTTAAATAATCCATTGGATTTTCTTTAATATATTTTTCTCTTTCTTCATTTATATCCATAAGAATCCTCCAACATGTAAAATAGCATTAGGTTAAGACCCTAGAGTTAATCAGAATGCAGTAATAGACAATCATAAACATTTTATTTCCTTTTTCCCTCTTTCATTAAGCGTCCACTTTCATTTAGTTGGATTTTCTTGCTTCGTATATGGAAAGTATAAATTATTAGATTGAATTATGAAAGAGAGTTTTGCTAGCTCGGGCTTTCTCTCTTCTTGTATTAAGTGACCCTGTTTATTAGTTATATGCTGCAATAGTCTAATGAAAGTAAGAGAATAAATTGTAATAGCAAGATTCAACAACTTTTCTTCAAGTACCGGATCAGTTCTTGATAAATCCAAAATAAAAGCAACTGTATTAGGAAGATCCTCAATTGGATTTCTATAAACTTCTAATGAGGAAAAATCTGAATGCTCGTATTTGCTTCCCTCTCTATAAAACATCATGTAGTGAGCAAATAAGAGTTCATCAGTTAAAGCCATTCCCTTTATGTTTAACAGTTTTGTGTCAATACCATCTTGAAGTTTACCTCTAGTTTTCTTTTTTGTTGTAAAGCCTTCATTTTTAAGAAGCTCCTCATATTCTTTTATTCTCTTATCTAACTCTGGAGGGGCTTCCTTAAGCCAGCCATTTTTCAATGCCTTCTTAATATCGTAAAAGAATGAAAGCTCAGCTTTAGTAGGTTGTATCATGTAATTTTTATATCTTTCTCCATCATCATCATTACATAAGTAATCAATTAACATTGCGTTGTTTAGCATTGACCTTACTAATACATAAGCTTCCTCAGCATGGTTATTTTCAATTAATAGCAAAGTACTTTCCAATAAGTTTGATTATTTTGCATAAAGTGTAATCACTTCACGAAAATACTCATAGCCTTCCATTATGATATATGGATTATCTTTTTGAAGAAACTTTGTAGTAATTTCATCAATTAAATAATTTGCATACTGGATTTTTTCATCCTTATTCATAGAATGGCCTCCACCAATATTTTTACAGGTTTCTACCAAATATGCAGGTGAATTAGTTTTCACCTGCATATACATTACAAATATTTTATTTATTCAATTTAAAGTTTACCCATAATATCAAGCAAACTTTGGTAGCTATCTACATCAAATTCACAACTACTCTCTGTGAGTTTAAATATTCCGATTCCAAACGATACAGTAATCATTTCAAAGGTAGAGCTTCAGGAACTGAAAAAGCTGCAATTAACAGGGGTCTATTGGTCTATGAAAGATCTTGAAAAGAGAGTTAATAGAAAAAGTGAGTGGATAAAGGAAAATATCCTATATCCGACAAGATTCCGAAAGATACTTGACGTTGAAAATGGAGGTTTTGTTTTCTACCCGAAAAGCAAAGGTCAAACATGGTCCTTTCAAGCATCACAAATGGCAAAGTTTTTAGACGAAAATTTTGACCGGATTTTTGCTTAAAACCTATCATTCTACCATATTACCGAGCGCAGCACCTTACTGCGCCTGGTTACCCCAACTATCAATAGTGAGGTGACATCATGGCAAGTATTCAAAAACGGGGTAAAACATATCAATTTACCGTGAGTCACACGGTTAACGGCGTAGCGAAGCCGATAAGAAAAGGTGGATTTAAAACCAAAAAAGAGGCACAAATTGCAGCAGCAGAAATAGAAGCGCAATTAAGTAAAGGAATTTTACCACATCTAAAGCCAATGCCGTTTGATGAGTATTTCGAAAAATGGGTGAATCTTTATAAATCCAATTTAACAAAAACAACAAAGCTTCATTACGATTATACATCCAAAGCAATTAAAGAATATTTTGGCGGTAGGCCTTTACAGGAAATTAAGCGCCATGACTATCAATTATTTTTAAATAAATTTGGCGCGGATAAGGCACGAGAAACAGTAGAAAAAGTAAATACGCATATCCGGGGGTGTGTTCAGGATGCAATTGAGGAGCAAATTATCCAGAATGATTTTACTAGGAAAGCCGTATTAACTTGGACAAATCCTGCAAAGAAACCAGAAGAAAAACATTTAAATTATTTAGAAACTAAAAGATTGCGTCAAGCGATTTACAAGCTGTTAGACCAAGGGTTAGGGTATTATTTAATATTACTAGGCTTGACTTCTGGTGCACGTTTTGGAGAGTTAGTCGGACTAACAAGAAAGGATTTCGACTTTAAACATAACACAATAAAAATTGATAAAACATGGGGTTATGCAAAAAGGCATCCCGAAGGTTTTGGTCCGACAAAAAATGAAGCATCCATTCGTACGATCAAATTAGATATAAAAACAATGGCCACATTTAATAGACTCTTTGAGATATTACCGCCAAATATGTATGGGTTAGTTTTTTATAGCCCTGAGTCAAAATACAAAGTAATCAGTAACACAAATGCCAACAAGCTCCTTCGTAAAACCTTAGAAGGCCTCGGGATTGATCCGATTACAATGCACGGACTGAGGCACACACATGCAAGTGTCCTACTATATAAAAAAGTCTCCATAAATTATGTAAGTGAGCGATTGGGGCATAGTGATATCGAAACCACTTATAAGTACTATTCCCATGTGATTAAAGAACTTCGTGAAGAAGAAGAAAAACAAACGATTAGTACTTTTGAAAATTTGTAAGCTCAGAGACTTAGCTCTGAGCTTTTACTACTCTATAGCTAATTCCATTAAAGTACCCGTATGTACAAGTTGAGTTTAATACTTAAAAGTGTATAAACCCGTCCAAAAATAGGACAGGGTTAACACTTCATGTGACACTTTTTTCCATCCCGGTTATTGGTCACATGATAGCAAATATCATATAGAAGAGGAACACCACGACTCTTTATAAAAAATAGTTAATCCCAATAACAATCACTTCGATTGCCACGATAGCCAAGAGGAAATTCAGTTTCCATTTACTTTTTTTCTCTACATTTTCTAAATCTTCTTTGCTGGACATCCTACTTGAAATCAACCCTAGTATGTCATTACTTTTTTTATTAAGAGCTTCCATATGTTCGTGCCACTGTTGGAGTTCCCGTTTCATATTCTCATGATGTTCAAAATGTTTTGCGTCCGAGTATTCTATTTGCTGGGTAATTTTATTGATGAGTGCTTCTTCTCGAACCGTCAAAATAGTTTTGATCGAATCTGAATGTCTTTGAAACATTTCTTCGTATCGCTTATGCATCTGTTTCAGCTGATTTTCCATATCTTGAAGGGCCGCCATATGAGAAGCAATTTTCCCTTCTGTTAAGGCTAGCTTTTCTTTTGTTAGCGTGACATAGGCCTCGTTTTGCTTTAGAAATTGTATATTTCTCTCGTCTGAATTCGATAGTTTCTTTGTAAATTCGGTTACCTCGCTAGAAACATTTCCAATAGCTTGTAACGTGTGACCCAGCAAATCCTTGGTCCTATTCTCAACAGTTTGCTGCAATTCTAACATTCTTTCGTTAAATAACTGAATGCTCTTTTGCAGCTCTTCATAAACAAATAATAGCTGAGTCCTTTCTAACTCTAGGAAATCCTGGTTTTTTTGAATGATATGGTTTTGCTTTTCTTCCAAATAGCCTTTTATTTCCTTTTGTTGCGATTCCATCTGACGAAATAACATACTCGCTCGGCTACTTATATTTTCGGCTTCTTTTTTAAAATCGTTTGAATGGCTTACGGTTATTTCAATGAAACTTTTTTCTAGTTTTTCGATTTTGTCTTTAAAATCATCATAAAAAACATCTTCATTTAACTTTTTTAATTCATCGACTGCCCTATCGTATTCACTCTTCGTTGGTAAATGTGTTTTCACCATATGATTTTTCGCCTCAGTTTAAAGATTCAATTATTTTCTTCCCGTCCTGTAATAAAAGCTGCAGATACTGCGAAGCAAGCCAGCGTTCCTTCTCATCTCCGTATAGAAAATGATACTGCAGCTCCGCTTTATAATTCATCCAATGCTTAATAAAATAGCTTTGTAACTGTGTCGCATGTTCCCGGTCTTGATTCCACATTTCTAAGATTTCTTGATAGTGGCTTTCAAACCTTCCCTTTTCCTCCTGGTACATTACAAACAGCTTCTCTCGTTTTTTCTTTCTCTCCTCGCTTACAAACTTTAAATCTAAAACCTGTTTCTCCAAAAGTTCTACCTGATTTTTCACTTTATTATAGATGGGCTAATGAGGTGATTAAAATTTTGATACATCACATTTACCCAATCAAATGCATAGTCCGTCGTCTCATAAAAAGCCTTCTTATAGGTTTTCTCAAACCTAAAAGCATCAAACATTTTTTCAACTTTCGGAATCGGATAAAGATAAGGCAGCTCTAACTGATGGGTACCTGATATTTTTAAGATGCTCGCTTCTTGTTTAATTGCCCTTAGTTTAGCATCCAATTCCTTTTCCAATCCAAGCTGTAATTTGGATGCCGCTTCATTAATAGCACTTGCTTTCCGATCACTATCCGTGTAACGAATATTTTGATGAATCCGGTGCATAATCGCATCAGGATTTACATCTTGAAACCTAATTCTATTCATGAAGTCTTGATAGAGGTCTAACTCCTTACGTATATGCTCGTATTGTTGAACGTCCGCTTCCTGTTCCTGCTCAAACATAAAAGTTTGTCGTTCTATGAATTTCTTATATTTATCTATTTTATCTTGCTGCTGTTCCAACTCTTGTTTACTTGCTTCTTCCGCTTCTTTGTACAATCCCATTAAACGATTGAAAGATAGTTCATTGACTTCCACATTCTCTAAATCCTCTTGCAAATTCTCCAAAATCTCTGCTATGATATATTTCATTTTTTCGTATAAAAAAGGTTCTTTTTCCCGAATCACATTCCAAGAATTACCCAAATCAATCGGATAAATGGTTTTAGAAAGGTCGAGATCCATCTTCAAAACACGATTTAAAACCTTTGCATAATCAGCAATTAAGTCGTCTGCTGAGACAATCAGGCCGTTCTGGATTTTTCTTCGAATGTTATCCAAAGATAATGCCCGTGTAGGGATGACACGAAAATTACTAAGTTGCTCATACCAGTTTTTGATCCCTTTTAAGGTATATTGCGTAAAGGCAGTTAGTTGTGTCGCATCGTCCACCAGTAAACAAACTTCACTTAACGGAAGCCAGTGTTTTATACATTGTTTTACGTGCTCTACTTCTTTTAATTCGGCAGACTCTATTCCCGGTAAATCTACAATATTAATATGAACATCTCTTTCCTCGAAAAAATAGAAAGGAATCTCAACCGTAACCGGTTCTACAGAATAAGCTCCTTCCTGTTCTACATTGAAACGAAGGGAGTGCAATTCTGCTTCTAATTGCTCTCCCGTTAGTCCGACTCTCTCATAATGATTTGGCAGTCGTAAATGGAAATATTCATCTTGCGACCGTTCATAGCGCATCACCGTTACCGTAGAGGACTCGCCTAATTTTCTCCTGCCCCTAAGCCACGTGGATAACTGCTCAAGCTTGTCCTGCTTAATCCCTAACAAATAGAGTATTACCGTCGTCTTCCCTACTTGGGTGGGTCCGTAAACTGATATCAACAGCTCTTTTGAATAAGTGGACTCCGAAATCTCTACATCCAACCTTACGAAATGGTCGATGAATTCCTTTTTCGCTTGAAAGGCCCATTCAAGTCGATTTTGATGAAATTTAGTGAATGTAGGATTCATTTCTAAAAGCCAACTCCTGCATCTCACCGCACAGATTTTGTAAGCGACTGATGCGATGGTCCAATTCATCCAGTAATCCAAAGTTTTTATCCGTGCCTTTTCTCGCGTGGTAGGTATCGATTAATTTCTCTTCCATTTTGTCTAGGATGTTATTAATCGTTGCAATAATAGATTCTTCTTGTGCGTTAGCAAACAAATGAAAGATTTCTTTCGATAGTTGGCTTCGCTCAAATTTATATTTTTCAATTCGTTCTGATCCTTTATTAATTGCAAGGCCGCTACCAACTGCGCCAACAATGAGTAATCCAATTGGTGCAGCCGCTGCTGATGATACGCCTAATGATGTTAACAAACCTGTCAAGGCACCAAATGTATTGACCGTTCCATCCAATGCATCAATTCCAAAAAAGATGGCAGCACCTTTTACCACAGTAGACGTAGATACAGCTAAATCCTGAAACTCCGCAATCAACTTGTTGGATTTATCCAAGATTTCGTTTTTTACATCTTGATCTAACCGATCAAATTTTTCATGTTCTAAAATGAGGCTGGCAACTACCATCTCTTGTGCAATCCCTACCGCCACAATTGGCAAAACTTTTAAATCGTCCCGAGTTAGTGTTATCGATAAGTCACTTACCCCTAAATTCATGTAACGGTCCATATTAGTTAACGCCGTCTCAATCACACTATTAGTATCCACTGCTGCATTGCTTTTTTCCAAAAGGTTTACAGGAGCAAGCAACGGGTTGACGGGTTTTTCGAGTTTTGTCTGAGTGGTTTGCGTTTGTAAGGAACGGGTTTCATTCGCAACAAAAGACTCTAAAGCATTAATTAGTCTTCTTTCTGCCTCCACCTCGTTTTTGCCTTTCCACTTTTCTTTAATCTCATTTTTAAATAGAAGCTGTTCTTCAAAAGTTCTCTGCTTGATAAATGCAGATTTAAACTTATCTAGAGGACTATATTTCTCTGATTTGATTGACTCATCCATTTGAACTGAACATTCGTTCACGTGCGCGGTAAGTGTTCTGTTTACGACATTCCTAACCTCTTTGGTTACCTTTTCGCGATATTGACGGAAGGCATCGCGAATTTCATATAAACCGAGTTGGCTGCTATTCTTCTCATTTTGCAGATGTTTTTTTAGGGTATCTGCTTTAATCGAGTTGATCTCCTCTTCGAATGATGATGATAACATAATGAGTTCACTCGTTAGAGAAGTCAGCATATGCATCTGCATTGCATATCCGCTAGCATTGGTTAAGGAATACTGACGAATCGCATGTATGATTTTTTCCGGATAGTCCTTTAGATCCTCACTTGTCCCGGTAAAAACAAGCCGATCAGCTTCATTGAAAGGGATATTGTACTTACGAGATAAATCGTTTATTAAGTGCTCTCTCTGCTCAGGATTTAGTTCCTCCGCAAAAGATAGAGCAAAGACTGGGGCACTTTCTCTATAATCCAATGCTATTTTTTCAATCAATAATTGTTGATCCAACTGTGCCAGTTTTTTATGGTTAAAAACAAGCACAACTGACGTGGAAAGTTTTAAAAATGTCTCTAAGTACCTTTGAGATTTTTGATTTCGCTCTTTTTCAAATCCAGGTAAAAGAACTAAAGAAATTTCAGTATTGAAATATCGCTGTGGGAGGCGAACTTCAAGCCATAGCTCATCCATCTCATTATCTGCCGCAATCTGATTAAACTCTGATAACGTTACTTCGATATCATGTAGTTCAAACATGTTAGCATGGTTCCGAATGGCACGACGGACGAAATATTTAGGAAAACTGATCCCTTTTGTCTCGGTAAAGAGTACAGGTAATACTTCTCCACGTCCTGCATCGGATGGAAGTAATGTATCGTCTAATTCATATAAATGGCGAAGAATTTTTGTTTTTCCGACGCCTTGTAAACCGGTAATCGATAGGATAGTTTTGTCAATTGTTAACTTGGCCATGTTTAATTTAAAGAATAATTCTTTCATTTTCGTAAGTATGGCATCTAGTTCTGTTGTTTGTTTCACGCGATGTGCTTTTGCAATAATTTCATTTAAGGTTAAACGCATTTGGTCAATGACAATATCAGGGCTAGTACCCAAATGTGAAATGAATTTTACTGTCATAATCAATCCCTCTTTTAGATTAGTTTGTTAGTAAACACATAATTTTAATAGTAAAAGATACCATAACAATATTTTACCATTTCAGTCCCCTTTAGATGGAATAAACCTATTCATTTATTTTTAAACTTTAAAACTGTATAAGAGGGTGTCCCACTAAAGCCGTCATTCAACGACCTGTTGGGACACCCTCTTACCTGTTTATATATTCGCACAATTTTTTAATCGATAAGTACTTGGCACTTATCAATAAGGTTTGCTTTAGAGAAGTTGATTAGGAAGAAATGGCGAAACAGAATATGCAGCATATGTACGTGTGGTTTTATTAAAAAACAGACAAATACTGTATCCGAATTATACTGAGCACTTACTTGTAAAGCCTGAAGAAGACGGTAGAAGAGATTTTGATAATGTTATTGATAAAATCAAGTTTTTATGAAAGAACCACCTTAAGTAACATGTTACTATTAAGATAAAACAATAAATAAAGGATGATCTAAATGGAAGTCAGCCTTTCAGCAACTGGAACTTGGAAAATAGACAACTCAGAAAAAGAGTATTATGGTGACTTGTACCTAAATAAGGATGAAGGAGGAATAGCTCTTTATATTCGAATACCTAACAGTGGACCAATTATGAGTTTTTTAGAACTTCCACTTGAAATACCTTTTATTAAAGGCTCCACAATGAATGGAGCAAAAATAACTTTATTAGACTGTATAAGAATAAAAACTGAGAGTAGAGTTGGTTCAGAAGAAGTTTTTGGATATCAGGCAAATTATATGCTTGATGGCGTTGACTTTGAAACTACGGATGATATTAGATTTTCAAAAATGAGAATAAGCATACCTGGAATAATAGAATGGGGAGATATTTCCAATTATTTAAGGCCAAAATACGATGGTAAAAGTGACATTTTAATAGAGCTAGACATAACTGAACCAATAGAAATTTATTCTAACGATGAATATTCCTTATCATATTTTTTAGATTTCTCCTCTCCAGGTTTTAATCTTACTCAGGAAGAGATTACTTTAAAACAAACTCCTTATCTGATAGTTGAATCTAAGTCTCTTCAGCGATTGAAGTGGTTTATGAGTAAGGCCAAACAAATGAAAAGACTTATTGAAATAGCGATGGCGGAACCTTTTAGTTTTGATAAAGTGATACTAGAATCGCCTGAGATTTATTATGAATTTGATGATGATGTAAAACATAGTAGACCAATAGAGGTTATTCACGCTTTTAAAGAAAGCATCAGCAAAAATAAAAATAAGCGACGCAGACTTAGACATGATTTTCTTTTTAGTTTAAATGAGCTAAGAAATGCTAACTTCTCAAAATGGCAAGAAATATCATCAATCATGGAACCAATAATAGAGTTGTATATAGACAGTATATATAACGAGAAATTATCTATTAGTCGCCATTTTCAAAACATGGTACAAGCACTAGAAACATACCACTCACGTAGAATATGCAATACTTTACCTGATTTTAAGAAAAGGGTTGAACAGTTAATCTCTATTAGGCCTAAAGGCTTTAGGGATGAAGATAGAAAATTTTTACTAAATGGTAGTCATAAGTACGTAACTTTAAGAAGTCGTTTAGCTGATTTATTAATAGCAGACTATACTTTCTATTTTTATACTGTTGATATAAACCATCTTGACTTTCCCAAAGTAATTGCAGACACAAGAAATTATTATACTCATTATGATAAAAAGCTTGAAGATAGAGCTCTTAAAGGTGAAGACTTAATAAATGGTTTCTATATCCTCCGAAATATTTTAGAGTTTTATCTACTAAAAGAATTCGGTTTTGAAGAAGAATTTATTCACGAAAGAATTAGAGAAAGAATCAAGCCTATAATAATAAGTAACGATGTAAAGAAAGCCGATAAAAATAAACAATATTAGTAAATATGCTTTAAAAGCGCTCCTTTTGTCGGAGTGCCTGGTATTTTTTATGTAATCTTTCTAGGAAGTTATTTAGTGGTTGTAGACTGTGGCGAACTGCAACCTTTTTAATCTCTTGATTTTTCTCTCTGTGTAACACCAGAGATATTAGATGGCCAACCTTTAATCAACAAGTGCCTGTCATTAATCAAATTACTTTCCTAATATTGTCAAAGTGGGGAAAAGAACGGTATCAGACAGCAAACGGTCTAGTAAGTTTATTTCTTGGTTACCTCATTTTCCACCATGAAGAATTCTGGGAGTAACGAAGTTTGTATCTTTTGCAATGACAACCACGCGTTTCTCCCCTTTATTCTTCAGCTAATTCAACTTCCCAATCGTCACCAAAATCTTCTCCAAGAAGTTGAGCTATTTCACCCTCAGTATCATCATTTTCTCTTTGCTCCTTGAGATACTCAAACTCTTCAGCTGGAATGAACCATTTCCCACGATTGGATAATTGCTTACCTGAAATCTTTCCGTCCTTAATCCAATTGCGAACAGTTTCTGTTGATACGCCATAATAATCGGCCACGGTTTTGGTATCTATATACCTTACACCATTTTCATCTATTGTTTCCTCTGAAAGTCCAATAACAACTGGTTTTACAGCATGAGATGTGATTGGGTGATAACTGGCTTCAGAATCACTTACAACATCATCTGCATTTTCTGCTAAAAATGTAATAGTGGTGTCTTTTAACCTTACTGTAACAGAATGTTCCTTAAGCGTATTAATGGCCTTTTGCAAACGTAGGCTCTGCTCTTTTTCTTTCGTCCCCTTCAAAACTTCCTCCAAGTCGTGAATGACATCAGCAATTCTTGATTCTCCTTCATTAATCATTTGGCTAGCACCTCCTTATCCCTAGTATAACCAACCAACCAAATAAGCAAAATAAACCAAAAGATTAAAGCCACTCAAATTATATAGTCAATGCCTTTCCTCTCACAAAATCCCTTAGCTATTTCCTTATATTCCAGATCCCGGTAATCATCCCATGTATAAGTCATTCCCAAACGATGGATATTGTCCTTAAATCGTCTGAATGCTCCCTTTCCACGAATTGAGTTGAGTAATACATCCTGCATTTTAACATCCGAAAGGCTATAACAAAAACTTTCCATCATATCATACTCATAAATATCAAATTGAGAAGGAAGTGCAGCATACTTTCCAAAACTCTCTACTATATCCAAGGCTATTTTCACTTCATCTTGTTGCCATTCAGATAAGTGTTCATAGTCCTCACTATCTTCAGCAATTAATAGAGCCTCTTGTGAGACATGGACGATTTCACCAGTATCTAGATTAAGAAATGATCGGTTATCATCCGATTGCATTTCCATTCCCTCAACTATATCTTCAAGCTTCACCCTCATAGACATTTATCCCTTCTAAAAAATAGTTTCGATTAAATCCTTCATTCCAATTTTCTTATCTAACATTTTGAATTCCAATATTCCACAAAAGCTTGATAACCTTTTTCAGTTATAAAATATGGAATCAACTGCTCTCCCTTTAGCTTATATGAATAAATGGAGGGTTTACCCAACCGAAATGCTTTTTCTATTCTGTGATTGCCATCTATGATAGAAAATATTCCAGGACGGATTTCAGCTTGGACTATAATACTATCTATATTAACTGTAGGTAAATGGTCTTCATTTAAAGATGAATGATGTCCATACCACTTAAACCATTCATTAATATCTACGTATTCTTTATCAACAACTAGTTTCCCACAATGAATGTCTTCCAATATTCTAGATATATTAAAATGAAATACTCCATTTCGAAATATTTCATCGTTTTCCTTAGCAGGACAAGGAACATATAATTTCTTTAGACGAATTTTTCTTGATTGAGTCATCAATTCTATCCCCTTCCAACTATCAAGAACTCCTTCAAATGATGAATCGATGATATTACTTCAAGAAACTGTCTGCGTTTCTTTGAAATTTCTACATACTCCTCGTATATCAATTCTTCATAATCAAAACTTTGGTTGCTATCCATTGTATCGTAGTATTTTTTGTATAAAACGTCCATTACAGCTTCATTCTTTTGTAGTTTTTCTGATATAAGGAATTTTTGCTCCTTGTCTCCCTGATACACATAGATTTCTGAGCTAAGTTCATCTCCTCCTCCAATAATATACCGGGAAAGTTGATATTCAAATAAAAAGTAACTTTCATGCTCCATATAAATAATCATACAGTTTCTAACAGCTTTAGATAAACGATGAAAATCCCGATCATAATCGGAATTTGACTTAGTATTTATTACTATACCTGCTTTTTTACACTCTTTACAAAGATGTTCACGGTGACCTCTACCACTAAATTTTTCATTAGGCAGAAAGTCCCCACATCCTTTGCAGAAATGGCCTCGTTTCTTACTTCTCACTCATAAAACTCCCCATTAATAGTTATTCAAACCTTACCTACTTAATATTTTATCACCTTCGTAAAACCAATACGCTATTAAGCATATTCATTCAGGAACATAGTTGATAAAGTAGATGAGGGAGAAATAAGTATGATTGTCCCTTGGCACTCTGCAGACTGCCTTTTCGATTCATTCGTTTGCGCCGCGGTCCCAAATTCTTGTTCTTATTTTCCTTCTTCTTCCCCATTACTAATAACCTCAAATCTTTATTCACTATTGCAGCATTGTTCAAACAGATTATCTTTTTCTAGCAAAAGCGAAACTCACTTTTTCCAGTTCATCTATAAATGCCGGACGCCTTTTATTTTTTAGTTTTAGCTCATCAATGATGTCAGTTGGCTGTCCTAGACTACAAGCCTTTCTATATTGTTTTATTATGGAAGCAACGCTTTGATATTGCTTCCGATTAGAAGCAGCTTCTGCTTCCTTTCGGATATATTCAATAAAAAGATTGTTCACCTCATCAGGGTATCTTTCTTCTAAATAGGGATAAAGTTCTGTGATCGTGGATGCCTTGGCTTTACAATATTCAAGAATATGCTCCGTTAAATTTTCTTCTTTTATAATAGAAAGGTATGTGTAAGAACGATTCTTTTGGCTTTGGAACCAGGCAATTATATTTTTTAATTTTACTTGCCATTCATCCGGTGAGTAAAGTCCTTTTAATTCTGCATAATAGTTAAAATCGTCGTGTTGTAAAAACTCTAGTGCTAGTCTTTTTTGTTTATCAATGTCACCCATCAGTTTATACGCTTGATAACGATATTCTTTAAACTTTTTAACAGATCCATTCCACTGGTTTGCTGCCTCTCTTTCCCCATCTAATGCAAGCTGAATGGCTTTGTTATATTCTCCTTTTTGCATTGCTTTTGTAATTGCCTGTTCACGAAAATAGGGGTGAACAATATTTTCTTCAATAAATCGTTCCGCTTTTTCATCCTCATCAAAATTTTCAATTATCTTTAGCTGAAGTTTTTTCAATTCAATTATTTCATAACTCGAACGCCAAGAATCTGTAGATACGGTTTTCATCATTCTTGATAACCGTTCTTCTAATGTTCTGCGCAATTCCTCTGCTGCACAAAAGTGCACACATACCCTTAATAAATCAATACGCCACTCACACCAATCGTCATATCTTTCGTTCATAGCTTCTTTAATCAGCGTCTCAAAAAGCTCTGCTTTTTCATGTAATGGGAATTCATCTATTCCCTCACAAATAGCCCGATCAATCGTTTCAATACTCCAAGATATGACCATTCCAATTGAACCACTTGAATCATCTGCGTATTCTAACATTTCAACCGCATTCGCTAAGACGGTTATTCCTAATAAAACAGCTGTTTTGTAATTTCCTTCATCCGCTTTCGTTCGGGCTTTTTCCAAGACCATATCAGCCCCCTCAAGGGCGTAATCAACCTGATTCCATTCGATATAGCCCTTTCTACTAGCTCGACGTATATATTCTTTAATTAATCGATCACTCGATAAAAGTTCATTTTCACTTTTTGAATAGATAAATAATAGCCTTTTTTCAATATCCGGGCGTTCATCCGCGATTTCAAGAAGGATACGTATAAGTTCCTCTTTATCTAGACTTTGTAGCAGTGAGGGCAAGTCCTGCTTTATTTCCCCTGGTATAGGAACACCCTTCTGCTCGCGAATAGCAAAAAGGACTGCTGCCATATGTTTGCATAATTGATCGTAGTCGTAAGGACAGTCGCACGAAATTTCAGTAACATCCTCATTCTCACTTATAACCACATGTACATTATACATTTCCGTACCGTCGACACTTGCGACGTAATGATGTCCATCATCTGTTTCAAGACTAGTAATCAATTTACTGTGATAATAATCCAGGCCACGCCCAAGAATATGCTCCTGAAAGTAATTTTCAAAATTTGATAAATGCATCTCATTACACCCCTAGTGAAGATTTATTTCGTTTTTTTCAAACTCTTTGAATCATCGTTTATCATTAAAGAGTTCACAGGCACCAAAGTACCCATGTAATTAAGGAACCGTGGGAAGAGATGAGAAAAGACAATTGATACCTATGAAAATTTACAGGCTTATTTGAAGTTAAGATCATTGTGGTTTATGATATATGAAGGTTCCGATGCACGAACATCGACGTCAGCATCAGTTATTCGCGGTGCTGGTGGCTAATTTAATACTTGCAAGAAATAAGTAACTCACATTACTTTGCGGCCAGGTTATGTTACTTTTTTATAAGTAGATAGAAGTTCTAAGTCGCTTTGTAATAGTCTTATTATAATAATTGGTTACTCTAAGCGTAACTGTTCACAAACTTAACTTCCTGAATTTATATTTACAACAAAATAAGCCCAGTTAACTTTAGCTGGACCATGATAACAGTTATTTGAATTTCACCAGTAAATTATATGCTGCTGACATTTCTGTGTGATGACCATTTAATTTTCTCCAACTTCCATTAGTAACTGGCTAATTAGCTTTTCGGATATCCGAAACTTTTTCGAAACTAACAATTCTATCAGTGGTTTAATTTCATTAATCATTTCTTTTTGTTTCGCAAGTTTTAAAATACCAAAAAGACCTAATGGTTTTAGCATTAATGTTTCAGCAAAATTCCTTGCAGACTTTTCATCAATAATAACAATACTCACACCTAGTTCCTTGGCTCCAACGATTACTTCTAGCTCTCCTTTAATGCAAACGTCCATAAGACTTTACTACAAAACCTTGATCTTTTACTTCATGGACTTTTATTAACCCCTTAGCCACAGCATCTCTTAATTCTTGTTTCCCGATTGCTTGTTCACTACCTTGTTTCACAACTTCATTATAAACTTCTTGTGGAATATAGATATCAAACAGTTCCCACAGAAGATCAAGACGACCAATGATAGATAGCCCAATAATAGGACTAGTATTACAAATCGCTTTCATCTTGTTTTCCTTTACCATCTTCTTTTAGAATAAAATCAATCGTTTCATCATCTTGCTTTTTATGTTCCTCTGTATACTCTGCCCAATGAATATTATGATTAATTAAGATTTGAATAAAATCTGATATGCTTTTACCACCCAGTTCAGCTGCTCGTGCAAGTGTTATTTTTCTCGCAGTAAACAAATACAAGGCTAGTGATATATTAACATCTTCATCAATTGAATTTACATGTGCCCCTTTTAGAAAAGGTATGAATTCAGGATTAATTCCAACTTTTGCTTTTGATTCATCCATAGCCAATGGTACATTCCTCCCTTGAACTCCTTCTATCATTACATTATAACAATTAATGAATACTAACAGAAGAAATCTATTCGTAAAAGTCATAAAGTTACAAAAAAAACAATTAACCATGTTCAAAATAAGACCCATTTAGTTGAAATAACATCTCCGAATTGTATTTCAGGTCGGATTTCAGCTTGGACTAAAATACTATCTATATTAGATAGACGATGAAAATCCCGATCATAATTGGAATTTGACTTAGTATTTCTTACTATACCTGCTTTTTTACACTCTTTACAAAGATGTTCACGGTGACCTCTACCGCTAAATTTTTCATTAGACAGAAAAACCCCACATCCTTTGCAGAAATGGCCTTGTTTCCTACTTTTCACTCATAAAACTGCCCATTAATAGTTATTCAAACCTTACCTAATTATATTTTATCACCTTCGTAAAACCCATACGCTATTAAGCATTACTAATTTTTCTTGTGTAAAATTTGTGTAAAATGATTTAAAAACCTACCTTAGTCAGCCGTCTTCCCACAAAACAAAAAACACCCACAAACATTGATATATCAACATTTGTGAGTGTTTTATCGTTTCTTAAATTAACTCGCTTTTACTTGGAGATACCGGTGGTCGGGGTCGAACCGACACTCCAGAAGGAACACGATTTTGAGTCGTGCGCGTCTGCCAATTCCGCCACACCGGCGCGCTTATAAGTTTTGGTAATGCCGAGGACCGGAATCGAACCGGTACGGTAGTCACCTACCGCAGGATTTTAAGTCCTGTGCGTCTGCCAGTTCCGCCACCCCGGCGTAATATAATTAGGAAACTTAATAAGCATTATGGAGGCGGCAACCGGAATCGAACCGGTGGTAAAGGTTTTGCAGACCTCTGCCTTACCACTTGGCTATGCCGCCATAATATTCTTGGAGCGGAAGACGGGATTCGAACCCGCGACCCCCACCTTGGCAAGGTGGTGTTCTACCACTGAACTACTTCCGCAAATGGCTGGGCTAGCTGGATTCGAACCAACGAGTGACGGAGTCAAAGTCCGTTGCCTTACCGCTTGGCTATAGCCCAATACTATTTATATGCAATAAAATAAAAAAAGTGTCAAAAAAATGGGGCGAATAATGGGAATCGAACCCACGAGTGTCGGAGCCACAATCCGATGCGTTAACCACTTCGCCATATCCGCCATAATATTTAATAAAAATTGGCAGGGGTAGTAGGAATTGAACCCACACCAAAGGTTTTGGAGACCTTCGTTCTACCTTTAAACTATACCCCTGTATAGATGGTGGAGGGGGACGGATTCGAACCGCCGAACCCGAAGGAGCGGATTTACAGTCCGCCGCGTTTAGCCACTTCGCTACCCCTCCGACATAAATGGTGGCTCAGGACGGAATCGAACCGCCGACACAAGGATTTTCAGTCCTTTGCTCTACCGACTGAGCTACTGAGCCATTATTTATTGCTATTGATTTTTTAAAAATGGCGGTCCGGACGGGACTCGAACCCGCGACCTCCTGCGTGACAGGCAGGCATTCTAACCAACTGAACTACCGGACCAGATTGCGGGGACAGGATTTGAACCTGCGACCTTCGGGTTATGAGCCCGACGAGCTACCAGACTGCTCCACCCCGCGATAATAATAATGGTGGAGGATGACGGGATCGAACCGCCGACCCTCTGCTTGTAAGGCAGATGCTCTCCCAGCTGAGCTAATCCTCCATAAATATGATTGATATGTAAATGGTGACCCATACGGGATTCGAACCCGTGTTACCGCCGTGAAAGGGCGGTGTCTTAACCGCTTGACCAATGGGCCATATAGAAAGTTAATGGCGGAGAGCAAGGGATTTGAACCCTTGAGACAGGGTTACCCGCCTACACGATTTCCAATCGTGCTCCTTCGGCCACTCGGACAGCTCTCCAATATGGCTCCGCAGGTAGGACTCGAACCTACGACCGTTCGGTTAACAGCCGAATGCTCTACCACTGAGCTACTGCGGAATAATATGGTATGCCTGGCGACGTCCTACTCTCACAGGGGGAGAACCCCCAACTACCATCGGCGCTGAGAAGCTTAACTTCCGTGTTCGGTATGGGAACGGGTGTGACCTTCTCGCTATCGCC
>NZ_JBQKKM010000033.1:0-57847 GCF_052116745.1 Niallia sp. Sow4_A1
TTGATTAGCTCATTGCTAAACTCTAGCTTTTTATTACTTGTTGTCATTCTATAACATTCGTTATAAAACGATTATTGTTGACGTTTGTTTGTTCAGTTTTCAAAGAGCAATTTGTTTCACGTCGTCATCGGCGACTTTTTAATATTATCAGAAGTCATTCTCGAAGTCAACATTTTTTTAAATTTCTTTTTTCTTTCATCATTGCTTGTTTCAGCAACGAATATTAATATACCACCGTTTCATACTCTATGCAACTACTTTTTAAAAGAAAAAATATTCTTATTATTTGATTACACGTTAATTCTTATAAATCTTTTAAAATAACAGTAAATACTCTACAAATACCGCTCTTAACCCCCCCCTTCGCTTTTACTATCTTCTATAGTGTATTGTCTACTTTAATTTGACTCCTTACCTCTTCCCTAACCCGCACTACCCCTACCACTTCTATTACATGACATTGTGCGAATCAATAGATATTAGAAGTCGAACATAACAACTATTTAAAGAAAATAAAAAACGTGGTACCTTTCTGCAGGTACCACGTCTCTGTATTAACGATGTCTCATTAACGGGAATAATAACACGTCTCTTATAGAAGGAGAATTAGTTAACAGCATAACAAGACGGTCAATGCCGATTCCTAACCCACCTGTAGGAGGCATTCCATATTCTAAAGCCTCTACAAAATCCTCATCCATTAAGTGTGCTTCATCATTTCCTTGCTCACGCTCTTTTAATTGTGCTTCAAATCTTTCTCTTTGATCAATTGGATCATTTAATTCAGTGAAGGCATTCGCATGCTCTCTTCCTACGATGAATAATTCAAATCGATCTGTAAAACGAGGGTCTTCCTCATTCTTCTTCGCTAATGGCGAAATTTCTAACGGATGTCCGTAAATGAATGTAGGCTGAATTAATTTTTCTTCTACTCTTTGCTCGAAGAACTCATTAACAATATGGCCATATGTCATATTATCATTAATCTCTATATTATTCTCTTTAGCTAATTTTCTTGCCTCTTCTACACTCATCTCCGGCCAGAAATCTACACCTGTGTATTGCTTAATTGCATCTACCATATGAAGTCTTGTCCATTCTGGCTTCAAATCGACTTGATAATCTCCATATGCTACTGTAGTAGAACCATGGATTTCTTGTGCAATATGAGCTACTAAATTTTCTGTAAGACTCATAATATCACGATAATCAGCATATGCTTCATAAAGCTCAATCATTGTAAATTCTGGATTATGTCTTGTTGATACACCTTCATTACGGAATACACGACCAATTTCATATACTTTTTCTAACCCACCAACTATTAATCTTTTAAGGTGAAGTTCAATAGCTATACGCATATATAAAGGCATATCTAACGCATTATGATGTGTTATAAAAGGACGTGCAGATGCTCCTCCTGCAATGGAATGCATCATCGGTGTTTCTACTTCTAAATAACCGTGGCTGTCTAAATAACGGCGCATAGATTGAATAATTTTACTGCGAAGAATAAATGTATGCTTACTTTCTTCACTTGAAATTAAATCTAAATAACGTTGACGATAACGTTGTTCAATATCTTTTAAACCATGGAATTTATCCGGTAACGGGCGCAACGCTTTTGTAAGTAGCGTGAAATCTTTTACTTTAACGGAAAGCTCCCCTACATTTGTTTTAAATAAAACACCCTCAACACCAACGATATCTCCTAAGTCTACAGCGTTGAAAATAGCATATTGCTCTTCTCCTACATTGTCTTTACGAACATATAGTTGAATTTGTCCTTCAAGATCTTGAATATGAGCAAACCCTGCTTTTCCTTTTCCTCTTTTCGTCATTACTCTACCAGCAATTGTTACAGTAATATTTTTTTCCTCTAGCTCTTCTTTCTCTAGAGATTCATATTGTTTTTTTAACCCTTCAGATAAATGAGTTCTATCAAAACGTTTACCAAACGGATCTATTCCTTGTTCGCGTAACTCATTCATTTTGTTACGTCTCACTAGTAATTGGTCATTTAAGTTTAATTCATCATGACTCATGCTTAATCATCTCCACTATCTTTTTATGTATGATCACCTAAAAAAGGAATCGTTCAATTTTATACATACTTTATTATTCTACACAATGTCACGTTTACAGACACTAAAAAAGAAAAAAAACTGTCAGATTTTTATCCAACAGCTTTATTTTTGCACATATTACAGGAAATTTAAACAGTTACCTTAAAAATTAACCTACTTGGATTTCGGTTTGTTCTTTCGCTTCCACTTCTAATACTAGTGCATTTAATAATGTTACTAACTGCTCTCTTGTTTCACATTGATTAACCGCAGTCCTTGCTTTTGCATTTCCTTTTATACCTTTTAAGTACCACGCAGCATGTTTTCGCATTTCTCTAACTGCTACATACTCACCTTTTAGGCTAATTAAACGATCCAGATGAAGAATACACACATCTATCTTCTCGCGAACAGATGGATCACCCACTAATTTTCCAGTTTCTAAATACTTAACTGTACTATAAATCATCCACGGATTCCCTAGTGCTGCTCTCCCAATCATTACCCCATCACAGCCCGTCTCATCTAACATTTTTTTCGCATCTAGGGGTGTTTTCACATCGCCATTTCCCAATAAAGGAATATTAATCGATTGTTTTACTTCACGGATAATATCCCAATTTGCTGTTCCTTCATATAATTGAACACGCGTGCGACCATGCAATGCAACGGCTGCTCCGCCTGCCTTTTCAACCGCCTGAGCATTTCTAACCGCATATATATGGTCTTCATCCCATCCCATACGCATTTTGACCGTTACTGGTTTATCTACATTTTCTACAACCGCAGAAACCATATCATAGATTTTATCTGGATCCAACAACCATCTAGCACCCGCATCACATTTTGTAATCTTCGGCACAGGACAGCCCATATTAATATCGATAATATCCGCATTGGTATTTTTATCAACAAATTGTGCCGCTTCCACTAGCGTTTCTTTTTCTCCACCAAAAATTTGTAAGCTTAATGGGTTTTCCCGCTCGTCTATATAAAGCATATCCATCGTTTTCTTATTCTTTAAAACAATCCCTTTATCACTTATCATCTCCGCACAAACAAGACCAGCTCCAAATTCTTTCACTGTTAAACGAAATGCAGAATTTGAAATTCCTGCCATTGGTGCAAGTACAACACGGTTGCTTATTTCAACATTTCCTATTTTAAACAAACTTTTACCTCCTTGATGGGCAGTGCTTATTTACTTTGATGTGGATCTAATTCTTCTCTTGTTATCTTTAGCACACCTACAATAGAATCAATCATCTCTTCCGAAGGCATACGATTACCTCGTTCAATCTCCCCTAAAATAGAAACAGAAACAAGTAGCTCTTTTGCTAGACTTTCCTGTGTATATCCTTTTAGCTTTCGAAAAGCTCGAATACGTCTTCCCCATTTTTCTGTTGTTTCCATACCCTTACTCCTTCTCTATCTGGCAAAAGCTTCAAACTTTCTTTTAAACGCATTGATTTATTCGGTAACTTTATGTCTGGAGCAATTTCTATTAGCGGAACTAAAACAAATGCTCGCTCTTCTATTCTCGGATGTGGAATTATTAGCTTATCTGATACTATATTTTCGTGATTATACAATAAAATGTCAAGGTCTATTGTTCTAGGACCCCATCGAATTATCCTTTTTCTCCCAAGTTCGTTTTCGATACTTTGGCATTTCTCTAATACCGAAGAAGGATTTAATGATGTTTCAATCTGTACAACAATATTCAAAAATAGTGCTTGTTCCTCATATCCTACTGGGTCGGTCTCATAAACAGAGGAAATGTTTACCACTTTAATTTGCTTATGATTATGAAGCATTTGTACAGCCTCGCGTAAGTATTCCAATCGATTGCCTATATTTGAGCCTAATGATAAGTAAACATTATTCATCCTTTTCTGCTCCTCGTAATTTCAACAGCAACCGATTTATAATGACCTGGAATTGGAGGATCTGGTTTAATAATACGAACGGTAATACTTTCAATAAGGGAATAAGATACCAAAAGCTTCTTTGCTATATTTTCTGCAACTGCTTCTATTAATTGATATGGCTTACCTTCAACAATTTCCTTCACGTCAAAGAAAAGCTGGCCATAATTAACCGAATATTGTAAGTCATCTGTTTCTCCAGCCTTCGCTAAATCCACTTCTACTTGTAAATCTACGATAAAACGCTGACCTAACTTATTCTCTTCTTTAAATACTCCATGATATCCATAGAACTCCATTTGGTTTAATATTATCTTATCCACCGTATTCTCCCTTTCCCATTAAAGCATCCATCATACGAGCCATGCGTGTCATTTCTTTCACATCATGGACACGAATAATATGGCATCCTTTTTGAATACCATAGCAAATAGTAGCCCCTGTTCCTTCTACTCTTTCCGTTACAGGTAAATTTAACACATTCCCAATCAATGATTTTCTTGAAGTTGCAAGCAGCACAGGATACCCCATATCAACAAGCTTATCTAACCCGCGCATCATTTCTATGTTTCTGTTTAAATCCTTCGCGAAGCCAATACCTGGATCAAGAATAATATTATCAAAAGGGACCCCCGCTGCCTTTGCAATCTCAATACTATCCTGCAAGTCAGCTACTACCTCTTCTAAAAAAGACGAGTAGTTAAGATTATCCCTATTATGCATTAAAATAATTGGAGCTTGAAATTCAGCTGCAACGGACGCCATTTTTGGGTCTCTTTTTGCTCCCCATATATCATTGATAATATGCGCTCCTGCTTGCAAAGCCTGTCTCGCTACTTCTCCTTTATATGTATCAATTGATAAAGGAACATCTACCTCTCCCGTTAATCGCTCAATAATAGGAATTACTCGCTCTAATTCTTCTTCGATTGAAATTTCTGTATAGCCAGGTCTTGTAGATTCTCCGCCGATATCGATAATATCCGCCCCATCCTCTACCATCTGACGAGCGTGGTTTAATGCTGTTTCAACTTTGTTAAATTTACCGCCATCAGAAAAGGAATCAGGATTTACATTTAAAATACCCATTACCATTGTTTTTTGTTCAAAATCCAATGTGTACGGACCACATGCTATTTTATTTATCATTCCTTTATTCCTCCTAGCTCTTCTTTCGACCATAATTGAGTGGAATGCTTTCTATATTCCTTATAAAGCTTAGCAACAACCTTGCCTTCTACTCCTTTATAGTCATATCCATCTATTTTTTTTATTGGGATGATTTCCTGAATAGAATTCGTTGCAAATACTTCTTCTGCACCTGCAAGCATAACCAACGGAAACATCCCCTCTTTTACTACTAAACCCATGCTCTTTGCAAGGCTTAAAACAAACTGTCTCGTAATTCCATTTAATATACCAGCTTGCAGGCTAGGAGTATAAAGCACTTCATTGATAACCCAAAAAAGATTGGAAGTTATTCCTTCAGCAACATAGCCTTCTTTTGTTAAAAAAAATCCTTCGATTGTCATATCTGCACCAATCTCTCGCTTCGCCAAGATATTATTAAAAAAATGATGAGATTTTAAGCGAAAAACCCCTTCTGGTGTATTTCTTGGAATCGTCACTACCTGTCCTATTTTTTCCGGCATCCCATTTGCTGGTGGAAGGGGTTTTATATACACGATTGTATTTGGTTCTAAATATGGATCTGTTTGAAGTCCTATCATTCCATTTCCAGCTGAAACATTCCAGCGAATATAAGCATTATTAATATTGTTTTTTTTCAATAGACTTTGAATAATAGCGACCACTTCTTCTCTTTCAAAAGATAATTGGATGTTCATCTCTTTTAAACCTTCATTTAACCTGCAAAGATGGTCATCTAATAGAAAAGGATGCCCCTCATATACACGAAATGTTTCAAATAAGCCTAGTCCATATATAAAGCCATGGTCAAAAACAGAGATAGCCGCTTCTTCCTCGCTAACAACCTGCCCATTTATGTACATAAACATTTTATTTCTTACTTCCTTCTTTATAATATTGAATAAAATTTTCCAATAACTCCATACCAATCTCTGTCATAATTGATTCTGGATGAAACTGCACCCCTTCAACTGGAAGTTCTTTATGTCTAATCCCCATGATTTCTCCTTCCTTTGTCCAAGCAGAGATTTCTAAACAAGAAGGCAATGTTTCCTTTTTCACAATCAAGGAATGATAACGTGTAGCGGAAAAAGGGTTAGGTAAGCCTTGAAAAATCGTTTTATTATCATGATAAATGAGAGAGGTTTTTCCATGCATTAAATTTGCTGCTTGTACAACCTCCCCTCCAAAAACCTGTCCAATTGCTTGATGACCCAAACATACTCCAAAGATTGGCATATCACCAGCAAAGGATTGAATTGCCTCTAAACTTATCCCTGCTTCATTAGGACTACACGGTCCTGGAGAAATCATCAAATATGCCGGATTTTCTTTTTTTATTTCCTCTAAAGAGGTTTCATCATTTCTTTTCACTTTTAATTCTTGCCCTAATGATCCTAGGTATTGCACAAGGTTATAAGTGAAAGAATCATAGTTATCAATCATATATATCATTTGCTGCCACCCAATTTCTCTTCAGCTAATTCTTTCGCATTCCAGAGTGCCCTAGCCTTTTTCATCGATTCTTTGTATTCATTTGCAGGGATGGAATCGATCACAATTCCTGCACCGGCTTGAACATATGCTCGGTTTTCCTTCACCAGCATCGTCCGTATCATAATATTTAGCTCTACATCATGATTATAACCAATCCACCCTAAAGAACCAGTATACGGTCCACGTCGAACTGGCTCTAGTTCTTCAATAATTTCCATCGTTCGTATCTTCGGTGCACCTGTAATCGTTCCACCTGGAAACATGCTATCAATGAGATCGTACTCATCTTTTTCTTCTGAAAGCTTTCCTTTTACATTAGATACAATATGCATCACATGGGAATACTTTTCGATTACCATAAATTCGTCTACTTGAACACTCCCATATGCACATACTCTTCCTAAATCATTTCTTTCTAGGTCGACTAGCATCACATGCTCTGCTCTTTCTTTTTCACTCTCCATCAATTCATTAGCAAGAGCTATATCCTCAGCATCGTTTTCCCCCCGTGATCGCGTTCCAGCTATCGGTCGTGTACTCACTTCCTGTCCCTTCTTTTTAACTAGAAGCTCTGGTGAACCACTTACTAACTGAAACTCTGGTGTATGGAAATAGCCCATGTATGGAGAAGGATTCAAAACCCTCAGTTGTCTGTAGACCTCGAGCGCAGATACATGCAAAGGCTTGGCTTGCCGAACGGATAAGTTAACTTGGAATGCGTCTCCCGCGGAAATATATTGCTGAATCTTGCGAACGGATTGTTGGAATTCATTATCTTCAATCGATACCTTCAGACCCTCAGATTTCCCAATATTCCCATGCGGATATTCGGTTTTATTCTCTTCTGCCCATCCCTTTGCATAGGTTTTTATTTTATCCTGAATGAAAGCTAGCTGATCTTCTACATATAAACCAGAAATCCATAGCTTATTTTCTTCATGATCATAAGTAAACCACTCTTCAAATAATAAAAAGAATACATCAGGAATATTTAAGTCATCCTTTGTCTGGTTAGGAATTTTTTCGATATACCGAATATAATCGTAACTAATAAACCCAAGCGCACCCCCTTGAAAATCAGGTAGCTCCGATTTAGACTCAACAACATATTGATTCATTACTTCTTTTATTGCATGAAGTGGATTCCCTTTGATGAATCTAGTTCCCTGCTCATCTATCACTTCTAAACGATGATATCTACCGATCATTTTTACAACTGGTGAAAAAGCACCAATGCTATACCTTCCACCGCGACCGCTTTCTAATAAAACATAATGTGATTCACCTTCCGCAAGGGATAAAAATTGCTTAAAGAACTGCTCATATGTCAGAGAAATCGTCTTACTATATATCTTGTAATTCTTCAATCAGGTTTCTCTCCTTCAACATTTATCTGTTCTCATCATACAGGATACATAAAGTAAAATACAAAAAAATCACGTATCTATTTACGCAATTTTTTAATACTACTTTTTATATAAAAAAGCAAAAAAGCCCCCTTGAAGGGAGGCATTTTACTTTTTAACTTTTATGCTTATTCTTCATCAAACTGATAAAGAGGTGTGCTTAGGTAGCGTTCTCCGTTACTTGGGATAATTGCTAATACTTTTTTCCCTTTTCCTAACTCTTTCGCTACTTGTAAAGCGGCATAAATAGCCGCACCAGAAGAAATACCACCTAACACGCCTTCTTCCTTCCCTGCACGACGAGCATACTCAAATGCTTGTTCTGTCGAAACTTGAATAATCCCTTCATACACTTCACTATTTAGAATATCTGGAACAAACCCAGCACCGATACCTTGAATTTTATGAGGACCTGGCTTACCGCCTGATAAAACGGGAGAATCAGCAGGCTCTACTGCATAAATTTTGATATCTTTATATTTTTCCTTTAATACTTCCCCAGCACCAGTGATTGTTCCGCCTGTACCAATACCAGCAATAAACGCATCTAAACCTTCGTCACCGAAAGCATCAATTATTTCTGGTCCTGTTGTTAATCTATGTACTTCAGGATTAGAAATATTTTTAAATTGTTGCGGGATAAAATAGCCGTTTTCTTTTGCTAATTCCTCTGCTTTACGAATAGCTCCACCCATACCTTCTGGTCCCGGTGTTAATACTAATTCAGCTCCGTAAGCTTTCAATAATCTCCGGCGTTCCATACTCATTGTTTCTGGCATAACTAAAATCGCACGATAACCTTTTGCTGCAGCGACCATAGCAAGACCAATTCCTGTATTTCCGCTAGTAGGCTCAATAATTGTGCTGCCAGCCTTTAAGTCCCCACTTTTTTCAGCTGCTTCAATCATTGCAAGCGCAATACGGTCTTTTACACTGCTGCCTGGGTTCATGTATTCTAATTTTAAATAAACGTCTGCACTGGACTCATCTTCTACTAAACGGTTTAATTTAACAATAGGTGTTCCACCGATAAGATCGACTACAGAATTTGCGATTTTTGACATTTTCTATCTCCCCTTATTATTCCGAGTATTTTAATTGGTTTTATAATATTAATTTATCAAATAACACCATCATTTGTCAATCAATATGTTTGTATTTTCCGAAAATTAATCATTCAAACATACGCAACGTTATTGTAGAAATTTTCGCAATACCTCATCTATTAAAGGCATCTTTGTCGCTCTCTCCTCCAGCAATATATGTTTTTATCCTACTTTACTATTTATAAAACGACACCGTTCACCATACTACCTTTATAAACATAAAAAAACAGCCTCCAGATATGATTTTTAGCAAACCATTCTTTGAGACTGCCTAATCTTAGTTTCTTACTTTGCTTCTTCTAGCATTTTTTCTAATTCTTCTTTAGCGAATATATATTTCTCATTACAGAAATGACATTCTACTTCTGCTTGACCATCTGTTTTAATTATATCTTCAATTTCCGCTTGGCCTAAACTGATTATTGCATGAGAAAATCTCTCTTTTGAGCATGTACATGTAAACGAAATGGGCATTTTTTCGATTACTTTTACATTGTCCTGCCCACAAATTTCTTCAAGAAGTTCCTCTGGAGTTAAGCCTTTTTCAATTAATTTAGATATTGGCGGAATTTCACTCAATCGTTTTTCAATCTTCGTAATCGTTTCATCTTGCGCACCAGGCATTAATTGAATAATAAAACCTCCAGCAGCCAAGATACTATTATCTGGATTCACTAATACTCCTACTCCAACAGAAGATGGTACCTGTTCAGAATTAAATAGATAATAAGTAAAATCTTCTCCAAGCTCTCCAGAAACGATTGGAACTTGCCCTGTAAAGTAATCACGCATCCCGATATCTTTTACAACTGACAATGTCCCTTCTGTTCCAACAGCTCTTCTTACATCTAATTTTCCATGCTCATTTAAGTCAAAATGCACTTGAGGGTTGCTAACATATCCACGCACCTCTCCTTTTGCATTACCATCTACCAGAATAAGACCAATTGGTCCACCACCATTGATTTTTACCGTTAATTTTTGATCTCCTTTAAGCATAGCTCCTAGCATCGCTGTTGCTGTTAAAGATCTACCTAAAGCAGCGGAAGCAGTTGGCCAAGTATGGTGTCTTCTTTGACCTTCTCCTACTGTTTCTGTACTTCTTACTGCATACGCACGAACTTCCCCATCAAACGCTAACGCTTTTACTAAATAATCACTCATAATTTACTCCTTTGTCTTCTAGCAATTAATCAACGGATTCATTATTCCGTTAAATAGCTCAAGTATGAACTTCTCTGTTTATTTTAGTGTATCCTTATTTTTTTTATAAATAAGCTGTAATCCCTTTAATGTAAGAAACGGATCAATTTCATCAATAATGTTTGATTCTTTTGCTATAAGATTTGCTAATCCTCCTGTAGCAATGACTTTAGGCTGAACTGCACTTTCTTCTTTCATTCTCTTAACAATCCCTTCAACCTGCCCTACATAGCCGAAAAGAATCCCTGATTGCATGGCAGAAACGGTATTTTTACCAATAACCCCCTCAGGACGTGCGATTTCAATCCTCGGCAGTTTAGCCGCTTTAGAATACAGAGCCTCTGTAGCAATATTAATTCCTGGTGCTATCGCTCCACCCATATATTGCTTTTGCTCATTTATATAGCAGAAAGTTGTAGCTGTACCGAAATCTACCACAATCAACGGACTTCCATATTCATGTATCGCCGCGACTGCGTTGACAATGCGGTCCGCTCCTACTTCCTTAGGATTATCATACTTTATGTTTAAACCTGTTTTCGTTCCTGGACCAACCACTAACGGTTTCAACTGAAAATACTTTTGGCACATTCTTTCCAAAGAAAACATGATAGGAGGAACAACAGATGAAATAACGATCCCAGTAATATCGGAAAAGGTTAAACCAACATGGTCGAATAAAGATTTAATAATCATACCATATTCATCTTCCGTTTTATAACGATTCGTTTCAATTCTCCAATGATGCTTTAATTCTTCCTTATCATATACACCTAATACTATATTTGTATTTCCAATATCAAAGACAAAAATCATTATGGTCACCACTTTTTTATTAATTTCATTCGGTAAAATCCCATTTCATATAGCTCTGCTTACTATATCATCTAAATTCTATAGCCCTGAGAAAGTGCTTTTCTAGAAAAGCACCATACAAAGAACTCACTTTCCTAAAGCCATAAATAAACGGTCTTTTCCAATACTGGACATATCATAACACACAACAGGAAAGAGACAAAGTGTAAAGCAACGGTTGCTTATAAAAGCTATTTTTATATTTTACGATACAGACAAAAAAAGGGTACGCTTTACGCGTACCCTTTCCTAGATGAACAATTACTCGTTTCGGTCATCTTTTTTGTTAATATTTACCTTCACATCATCTGAACCTAAAGTCGTATCAGCTTTAATCGTACGATCAGGTAAGACACCATCTTTGTAAAGGCTATTGATTTGTTCAGCATCCAATGTCTCTATTTCCAGAAGTGTTTCGGCGATTAGGTTCAACTTCTCACGATTTTCTGTAAGAATTTGTTTCGCTCTTTCATAACACTCTTTTATGATTCGTTGAATTTCTAAATCAATATCATATGCAATTGCATCAGAATAATTTTGTTCATTATTTAAATCTCTACCTAGGAACACTTGGCTTTGTGCTTGACCGAATTGTAATGGTCCAAGCTTATCACTCATTCCATACTCTGTTACCATCTTACGAGCAATACCTGTAGCTCTTTGGAAATCATTATGTGCTCCAGTACTTACTTCACCAAATACGATATCCTCTGCCACACGACCACCAAGTAATCCAGTAATCTTATCAAGAAGCTCTTGCTTGGTCATTAAGAAACGATCTTCCTTAGGAAGCATAACTGCATACCCACCAGCTTGACCTCTAGGTACGATTGTTACTTTATGAACCATATCAGCCTCATCTAACACAACACCGATAATTGTATGACCTGCTTCATGGTAAGAAACAATATTTCTTTCTTTTTTAGAAACAACTCGGCTTTTCTTGGAAGGTCCAGCAATAACACGGTCTGTTGCCTCATCCATGTCTTCCATATCAATTTTCTTCTTATCAGCTCTCGCTGCAACAAGCGCTGCTTCATTTAGAAGATTTTCTAAATCAGCTCCAGAAAATCCTGGTGTACGCTGAGCAATGCTTTTTAGATTGACAGACTCATCTAAAGGCTTATTACGAGCATGTACACGTAAAACTGCCTCACGACCATTAACATCTGGTCTGTCAACTGTAATTTGTCGGTCAAAACGACCTGGACGTAATAATGCAGGGTCTAAAATATCAGGACGGTTTGTAGCAGCGATAATAATGATACCTTCGTTTGCACCGAATCCATCCATTTCAACTAATAATTGGTTTAAGGTTTGTTCACGTTCATCGTGTCCTCCACCTAAACCAGCTCCACGCTGACGACCAACTGCATCTATTTCATCAATAAAGATAATACAAGGAGCATTTTTCTTCGCATTTTCGAATAAATCACGAACACGTGAAGCCCCTACCCCTACAAACATTTCTACGAAGTCAGAACCACTGATGGAGAAAAAAGGTACGCCAGCTTCTCCTGCAACCGCTCTAGCAAGTAGTGTTTTACCTGTTCCTGGAGGTCCATTAAGAAGGACTCCTTTTGGTATTCTAGCACCTAGCTCAGCAAATTTACGTGGATCTTTTAAGAATTCCACAACTTCTACTAGTTCTTGCTTTTCTTCGTCGGCTCCTGCTACATCATTAAAGCGAACTTTTTTCTTTTCTTCATTGTAAAGCTTTGCCTTACTTTTACCAAAGTTCATTACTCGGCCGCCGCCGCCACCTTGGGCTTGATTGAGCAAGAAGAAAAATAAGATGAAAATAATCACAAACGGGATAATTGAAGTAAAGAATGTGATCCATCCGCTTGTTTCTTGCGCTGGCTGCACATCAATATTGGAACCTTCTGTAGCAGCTTTCAAGATCACTTGAGCATTTGTTTCATTGTTTGTTACATAAGAAACAAATGTTTCATTTTCTTTGTAGCCCTTTAATTTCCCTCGTACTTCAAGTACACCTCTTTCAGGCTGCTGCGTTATTTCTGCAACATCACCAGCTTCAAGGTGATTTATTAATTCAGTATATGTTAATTGCTTGGTAGGCTGATTATTTCCATTGAAAAAACTAACCACACCGATAATTACTAAAAAGATTAATAAATAAAAAATGGTATTACGAAAAATACGGTTCATCCCTTACCTCCTCCCACGGTAAACAAACTATAGAGTATAGTAACATAGAAAATTAAGTAAATTCAAGGAATTACCCTTTCTGGATCTGAATTCCTTTCTTTTATCCTTATTTACTATCACTTGCATAAACTTCCGGTTTTAAAACACCAATATAAGGTAGATTACGATATTTTTCTGCGTAGTCTAATCCATACCCCACAACAAAAGCGTCTGGCACGTTAAATCCTACATAATCTGCTTCAAGATCCGTTTTTCTACCAGAAGGTTTATCAAGAAGAGTCACAATTTTGATTGATTTTGCTTTACGATAACGGAACAACTCTACAAGATAACTTAATGTTAATCCACTATCAATAATATCCTCAATAATTAGTATGTCTCTTCCTTCAACAGAAGTATCCAAATCTTTTAAAATTTTTACTTCTCCAGAAGAAACAGTAGAGTTACCATAACTTGACACATCCATAAAATCCATCTCTAGGTATGTATCCACTCGCTTTAAAAGATCGGCCATAAAGGGCATAGCACCTTTTAACACTCCAATTGCCAAAGGAAATTTATCTTGATATTCCTCTGTAAGTTGAAAAGCCAAATCCTTGATTTTACCTTGTATTTCTTCTTCAGATATCAATATTTTTTCAATATCGTGTTTCATTTCTTGTGTGCCCCCTAGAAGATCATTGCTTTTTATATGTTATTAATAGATTACTACCACTATTCGTATTACTATGAGAATATATCGATTTTTTTAGTCCAGGTATCCAAAGAATTTCACCATTACTATCCGTAATAATTGGCCAATTCTCTCTTTCATGGATTGGAATCTTCTCATCGATAAAAATGCGGTTCACTTTTTTCTTACCATCCATCCCTTTTAAATGGATTCTATCGCCAGCGCTTCTTGTACGGATAATAAGAGGGAAGGAAATAGAAGAATCCAAAAGAATACAATGATTATCAGTATGATGTTCACCGTCTATATATTCTACCTTAATATTATACCCATTTGGTAATAATAACTCTCCCATTTTTGATAATTCATAATAAAAGGATTTTGTTGGAGAAAAATTAAGCTGAAAATGAAGATAATGGTACGACTTTTTCACTTTCAGACCATTCGGGAGATCAATATTTCCAGAAGAATGAGGACTCTTAAGTAATATCATCATTTGCTCAGTATGTAATGCGGATAATGAAATAGGCATCTCGTCATAGAGATAATTTAATATTAGTTGAATACATCTTCTTTGTAAAGGAATAGCTATTGAAAGAAATCGATTAATATCAACTACTGCTTCCTGTTCTCGTTTTTCGACTAATATAAATGAAAGCCTTTCTTCTGCCTGCTCCATTAAATAAGCTTCATCGTCTGCTAATTCTTCACTAAACCGCTGGAAATGCTTTGCCGCGTGTATGTTTTCTTTTTTCAAAAAGGGCACAACATACTTTCTATATCGATTGCGGCTGTATGTGTCTTTTTCATTGCTTGGATCTCTTCTTGGATTTAAATTATGTACTTTACAATATTCCTCAATGTCGTCCCTTTCTAAACATAAAAAGGGACGAATAATATTTCCTGCTCCGAAAGGACGGATAAAAGGAATTCCAGCTCTCGCCTTACCTGAACTCCCTCTCGTTAATCGCATCAGAATTGTTTCTATTTGATCATCACCATGATGACCTAGTGCTAAATAATCTACGTTATTTTCCCTCATCACTTTTTCATAGAAAGAATACCTACATTCTCTTGCAGCTTTTTGTGAATTCATCCCTGTTTTATTTATAAACTCAGGCAAATTTATTCTTTCCCAAGAAAAAGGGATATTTCTCTCTTCACAGAATAATTTCACAAATTCAGCCTCTTTAAGCGACTCCTCCCCTCGAAACATATGATCGACATGCCCGGCATACACAGTGATTTTCCATACTTCTTCCTTTGTCCATAAAAAATGAAGAAGCGCTAAAGAATCAGGTCCACCCGATACTCCAACTAAGATTTTTTTTCCTTCTAGGGTCACATTTTTTCTTTGCAGATAATTCGAAACTTGATCCTCAAACATTCTAATTACTTCCTTATCACTATCACTATTCTAGCAACACTCAGGTTATTACTTTTTCATCCGAGGTTGTAGTTACTATAGTCAAGGATATCACTTTTTTAAAAGTGATACCAAAGACTATTCTCTAAAATTGTTAAAATTCCTCTTTTCAAGTTAATTGACCATATATATACAAAATGTAACAAATGGAAATAAGAATAATGATAAGCATAGATTCAATCCAACCGGCTTTTTTCTTCTTTTTAACCATTTTGCTTCTTGTATTGGAAGTTTGGAGGTTTTGTCCTTTTACTTGTCGAGAAATATTTGCTTGAGATCCAGCTACTACTTTCCTTCTACTTGTGTTACCACCATTCGTTAATTTCAATAAATCAAATCGCATTTCCTTTGCACTTTGGTATTTTCCCGTTAATGCTTTTATAAGAATTCCTTCATAGCGAAGAAGTCCTTTTTTTTGCCGAATCATCGTTTGTAGCTGTTTTATTCCGCCTTCTGTTTTATTAAAGCGCTTTGGATGATATATATTTAGCATAATCATAGCAACTGCAAATAAATCATAGCTCGGCTCTGCCTTTCTGGTTCCCAATCCCCAGTAGCCTCTATCAAAGAACTCTGTAAATTCTTTAATTGCCCTTCCAATAATCGTTGTTCCGCCTACATCAATACATCTAATTTTCGTAGGTGGTCCTGTAATAATCAGATTCTCTGGCTTCAAATCTCCAAAAACCCAGTTGTTTTCATGGAGAACTTGTAAATCTTTTAATAATTGGATCATTAGTACATCAATCCATGAACCTTCCTTATTATGAATAAAGGCGAGTAAATCAGGTCCATTAATGTATTCCATTACATAAAAAGAGATATTCCCCTTATTTGTTACCCAATCATCCACATCTATTAAAGAAGGTCCAAGGCTATAACCTTGGACCTTTGCAAAGGACTTCAATACATTTACTTCGGAAGTTATAGATACGCTATTGTTGCTTAATTTTAAAGCAACTTTTCCTATTCGGGAATCTGCTAAAAAAACAGTGCCATTTGCTCCATAGCCAAGCTCCTTCAAGATGGTATATTGCTTGTTATGCCACTTTCCTTTTACTACCGTACCGCCGTTTATTTTAAATGGACTCTTCGAAGTATTCATCATCACTTGAAATCAAGCTCCTTAATGAGCGCTTATGCTTAAAGTAATAGACTGCTTCTTTTAAAGCTGGACCAGTTGGCGTAATTCCTCCTGTAGATAATTTCGGAAATATACTGGTTAGTGATTCTAAACGAGGAGTCCAATCCATTAATTTTTCGACATCTTTCTTTTTCCCGGGAAATACAAACACTGAATAACGATTCTCGCCAGAACGTGCATTCAAGCTTAGAGATAAATCAAGCAAAGCCTCTTTTACAGTTGGCAGTTTATGCTTCATGCTAGCGCTTGTATCTAGCAATACCAATACTTCAAGTTCAACTGTCTCTCCTAGTTCGTCAACAACCTCCATTACTTCTCCTCGCTTTTCCGGCGGAAGATCCTCCATTGTTTTCGAGGAACCTAATATTTGCTGAAGCTCTTTATTGACTACACCTTGGAGTGTTTGAGTCATTGCTTTTTTCGTAACCATTTGGACAGTCTGACTTAATTGCTGCGCATATACTATTTGGCTGACACCACCTCCAGAAAGTGCGATGCCTTCGATTTCCTTCATCCCCTGCTCGTCAATTGTATCTTGTTCCATTACTCCAATGACATTAACCGTAATTCCTTGTTCATTCGCTAACGCTGCCATCGCAATTGGATCTTCTCCTTTATTAGAACATCCATCTGTAATAAGCAGAACCTGCTTTAACGTACCTGTTTTCATAAATATCTCCCCTCCATCTTCGTGAGTTAGTTCCATTCTCGACGAAAAAGGAAGAATTTATACCCTTTTTAAGAAGTGAAACCGAGGAGAGGTTTCATTTGTTAAAAAGGAGGGAAATAAGTTATCAAATTCAATTTGCTGCTTGCTTAAAACCTTTTACCGGAATAGATGCCCACTTCGGAATATTATGATCAATCTTTGCCACTAAAACAGTCATATCATCTTCAATTAACCCTAAACGAGATCGTATAACCTCCTCCATAATTAAGTCTGCTACCTCTTGGGGATTCTCTGTTTTCAGCTCCTTGATTTTTCGCTTCATCCATATTTCAAAGTTTTCTACATGTTTTGGTCCTTCAAAAACACCATCACTCATCATAATTAGCAAATCGCCAGCCTTTAATTGTTCACTAACAACATCTACATCAAATTCTTGGAGAATGCCCATAGGTAAATTGCTTGCCTGAACTTTCATTACTTTTGATCCTCTTTTAATAAAACTTGGGGTAGATCCTATCTTCAAAAATTTAACAGCTGCATTTTGAAGATCAATCATTGCTAAATCTAACGTGGAAAAAATTTCATCTGTTGTTCGTAAAGAAAGGATTGAATTAATCGATTTAATCGCCACTTGTTCTTCAATCCCTGATTGAAGAATTTTTTGCAATAATTGTAGTGTCTCTTCACTTTCTACATGGGCACGCTTTCCATTTCCCATTCCATCGCTTATTGCCATGGCATATTTCCCCAAACCTAGTTCAATCGTTGAATAGCTATCACCTGATATAAATCCCCCATCCTTTGCTGCATGTGCAACGCCAGTTTCTACCGTATAAGCTTTGGCTGATCGGAATGTTGCATGACTATAATCATTGGAATACTCAGCAACCTCCTCCTTATTTACAATAATTGTTTCCCCAAGAATATCAGATAACATCGGTGCAATCAGTTTCTCACATTCACCATAACCAGTGCTGTAAGGGATGGTTATATCGATATCTACGTTCCCCTGTTCTAGACTATATATCTCTACATTTTCAATATGAATGCCAAATTCTTGAATAGCTTCTAATATTAGTTCTTCCTGCTTATAATGATTTTCCCTTTCCCTTTGAATTTCTTTGGCAAAATCACCCATAACCTCTGATACACCAAGTAATTGATCTGCAACTAGTTTTCTGCTTTCCTGTACCTGTTTTTTTAATTTTTGGTTGGCCTGGTACAGTGCCAGTTCCTGATGAATAGCATCCTTAACCTTTTTCGATCTCGTACAATGTTTATCCCAATCCCTCGAAAGATTGGGGGAAATATTTCCGCCTGAATCTGCCATTTCTGTCATAATGTCTTTCATATAATCATAGGTTGTATTAAAGTTGCGAGCCCAGCAATATTCCTTTCGAAAACATGTCTGACATGTTTTTTCCGTCACATTACTTAAAAAGTAGTCTAACTCATTATCTTCCTCCTCCACCATCTCACTAATGTTGGGAGACGAAAAACTATTGGAGAGAGCCTGAAAAACATTAGAAAATTGAGAAACTCTTTGGGCAGTTACATCTCTCATTTTTCTCATATATTGCTGTTGTTCTTGGGAATATTCTGTTGTTCCTGGTATGTGTTTTGCAATTCGAGAGGTTAAACTTCTTGGTGTGAGAAGGAATAGAAAAACAGCTATTGTTGTTTCCATTAATGAAACAGATAATACGCCTCCATCTTCTCCGTACATTCCAATAAGAAGAGTAGCAATAAATAATCCCAATGCCACGCCAATTTTCTTCCCTTCTTTCAGTAATCCACCTAGAAGACCAGAAAATGCGAGCAAACTCATATGATAGAAACTTGAAATACTTGCTAGGCTAAAAATTAACCCTGTTACCACACCAACTGTAGAGCCAATCGTTGCCCCTGCAATAAAGGAAAATACTAATACTAAGTAACGTGACATAATATGTTCAATGGATATGCCATAGACCGCCCATCCTATTGTTCCAGTCATAATAGAAGCTAGCATGATAATCAAACAAACAATTTCCTCTGTTTTAAGTGCTTGTCTCCTTTTATTTACGGTGAGTAATGGTAAGCTTTGTAAGAAGATTAATGTAAGAATATAACCAAGACTTCCTTCTACTAACGATAACATTCCTCCATACCATGTAAAACCGTTTGTTAATAGATATGCTTTTACTAAGCTACCAAGAAAGACAAGACCAAAAACAAATACTGGTACGAGTTGTTGTTCTTTATTTTTCCAGTTCAAAATAATCTTATAGCTTATCAAGAATAAGAAAGACAAGACAAAATTAGTAGCCGCCTCCGTTATTCCTAAAGTAGCCGCACCAGCAATTAAACCAATGAGGGCAAGTGGGGCTTTATCTTTCCTTGATAAATACACCGCTGCAAAAAATGGAAGAGCAAAAGGAGTAAGCTGTCCTAATATTAAGGCTCGTCCAAGCAAGAAACCAATGATTAAAAGCAAATAGCCTTTTACTAAAAAAAAATTCTCCAATTTTGAATTAAATTTATGAAGAATTGAGCTGAAGCTTTCCCGTGACTTCCCAAAATCAACCTCACCAATCGGATCGATTATATCCCTTTCTACTTTTTCCATACACTCCACTCCCTATCAAGTATCGTTGCTCCACATTATAGAAGGTAGCTATTTAAAAGTTTGTCAAAATAACGAAGCAGTTCCAGCTTTTCGCTCGACTTCTTTCCTTCATTTTTTTAAGGAGCTACAAAATTCGATACATTCCTTTTTGCCCGTTATTTGGAAAACTTTTATAGAAAAGAGGCTATTCTATCATTAAAAAAGTGGTTTTAACTGAAGTACGTTTGGAGAAAGAAAACATTTTCTTCTGCCTGCTTTTTTGTATTTATTGCTTATTTTTGTCAATTCATGCAATATGTTTTTTTAGTTATCCATCGATAATAGTGGTTCCTACAGCTTTACACTTTATATACGTATGTAAAAAGATTTAAATACAGCCATACAATAAAATATAAATTTGCCAACAAATAATGAAATGAATAAAACCTATTGACATTACATTTATTTATTTGTATTATATTAATTGTCTTGTTAATATTATGGCGGTGTAGCTCAGCTGGCTAGAGCGTACGGTTCATACCCGTGAGGTCGGGGGTTCGATCCCCTCCGCCGCTATCTAAAAAACCACGTAAATTTTTACGTGGTTTTTTTTATGTCTTTTTCTATTACAGCTGATCTCCAACCTATTTTCTTCCTCTTCTTCCAAACAAGAAATGAAAGTCTTACTGAAGTTTATCAGTGGAAATAAACCATTTTTATCAAAAACACAAAAAAGCAAGCCTTAATAGGCTTGCTTAAGCTATGGGAATATATAAACGATAAACCCTGCTATCTATTGGTTATTCAGCAGCAAGTTACCCGCGTCTCGCGCCTCTTCCCCCGCGTTTCGACTCAGTATTTCTTTTCAGAGAAGCTAATCGATCTTCACTGTCTTTTAAGAAACGAGCCATTTTCGATTCGAAATTCTCTTTAGGAGCACGATTTTCATTTGATTTTGCATTACGTGACCTTTGAGAATTCCCACCGGAATAGCCGCCTCTTGATTCTCTTCTTTCTCCGCGTTCGTATTGTGGTCTCTCTGGTCTTTCTGGTCTATCCTTCGCCTTTTTAATGGATAGTCCAATTTTGCCATCTTTCTCGACATTAATAACTTTAACTTCTACTTCATCGCCTACTTTTAGGTGTTCATTAATGTCCTTAACATAATTGTCTGCGACCTCACTAATATGAACAAGACCTGTTGCGCCTTCTGGGAGCTCAACAAACGCACCAAAATTAGTAATTCCTGTTACCTTTCCTTGTAACTTGCTGCCTACTTCGATTGACATAAAAAAGTTTTGCCTCCTTAAGGATATAAAAAATCGTACTTATTTATATTATACAGAATGGAAAAAAAGGGTGTCAATATTACAGCCGACCTTATTATTTTCCAGTAGCGTTTTTTGCATCTTTTTCTGGGATATTAAAAATAATTTCCCCTTCTTGTGATAGTAATAAATCTTTTCTAGCTAATTTAGCTAAATACTCTTCGTCATTTAATTTAGCAATTTGATCTTTTAATTCCGCTTCCTGCTTTTCTAGCGCTACAAGTTGTCCATCTAAGTCCTCTTTCTCTGCTCTTTTCTCGTTTAAAGTGGAGCTTTGTGATATGAGTGTGGAAATCATGATAAAGCCAATAACAGCAGCACATACGAAGAATGTTGTCAGCCTGCGCATCAATAACTTTTTCTTTCTGGCTCCACTGAGACTATCCGCTTGATGCTTTAAATTATATTCTGTTGGGAATGTTGTAATATCTGGTTTTCTTATGGCACTCATAGAGGCTCCTCCTTTCATTATTTTTTTCTATTAGCTACCCATTCTTTCAAATATTTCTTTATTTTAAAGTAATATCCTGCCAATTTACTAGAAATTCTCTCGACGAATAATTTAACCTTTTTCGGCACAATTAGCCATAATAGGGATAAAAGCCATTCAATTGGTTTAAATAGTATCTTTATGATAAATCTTAATACCCTAATTATACCACTGACAAGTGCCATAAGTCCCTTACCTAAAGTAATTATTATCGACAAGAGCAATTGCAAGATAGATTTAATTGGCTTATATACAATATTCATAAACAATTTAATAAAAAAACGATAAGAATGGATGCAAAAAGAAATAATTGCTTTTAATAATCGAAGATATAGAGCTTGAAATAAACTTTTGTACATGGCGAATCCTAGCAGCAAAGCTAAAACCAAATAAATGCGGACCTCTCCTTTGTTTACTAGGAAAAGCACATAAAACATAAGAAGGGCTTGCAAAATCCAAAAAAGGATATCATGGATAAAAACAATACTTCGTTTCCTTATCGGCCTTTTCAAAAAGTACTGATATGTATCTAAGCTTATGCCAAAGAATAGACCCATGCTAACCATAGCTAGCATGGTCATAAATTGTGTAGATAACGTCATCGGAATATCTTGCTAAAGAATCCCTTAGCCTTATCTCCACTTTGTTCGTCTACATATACTAAATCAAACACTTTTCCTTTAATGGAGACGATACCCTTTTCCACATCGAGATTTTTCATTTGAAGATTTTGACCACGAATGGATAAAAAGCCCATTACTGTTTCTAAAATGAACTCTTCGTTGTCAAAGCTCTCCACCTGCTTTACTCCTGTAATATCTAATAACTTTCTCCCTCTCATAATTACATCATGTTCTACTACATTACTTTTAGTCGTGTTAGAATCATAATATTGGCTCATCTTTATCCCTCACAATCACTTAGTACAATCTCTACTTGTACAAATATATGTGAAGAAAAATTATTTTAGAACAAGCCTTCAAAAGGAAGATAGTCGAAACAACTCTACCTTGTTTTATTACCAATAATACAGCTAATTAAACTTATGAAATGGTCTCTTCTTTCATTATTTTATACATATTTGCTGCATCTTCTTTTTTCGTAGATTCCTGTAGCATTTCCACTTTTGCTGTTACTAGCTTTTGCCCAAAACGCACCTGAAGCTCATCTCCTACCTTCACATTAGTGCTCGCTTTTGCCTGCAGCCCGTTTACTAAAATTCGTCCCTGATCCGCTACCTCTTTCGCTAACGTTCTTCGTTTAATTAAGCGTGAAATTTTCAAGAATTTATCTAGTCGCATCTTAACCGCTCCTTCTTATCGTTGTTTTTTCTTTGCTTCCTTCCAATACCCATCTAATTCCTCTAAGCTCATTTGACTCCATTCCATTCCAGACGCCTTCACCCTCTCTTCTATATAAGAAAAACGCTGAATAAATTTCTTGTTTGTCTGCAAGATAGCAAGCTCAGGATTAACCTTATAAAATCTAGCGATATTTACTAGCGAGAACAAAACATCGCCAAATTCACTTTCTATCCTTTCTTCATTACTTGCCTCTTTTATTTCCTTATCAAACTCTAGAATCTCTTCTTTTACCTTTTCCCAAGCTCCATCTGCATCCGGCCAATCAAAGCCAACCTTTGCCGCTTTTTTCTGTAATTCGTGGGCTTGCATTAAATGTGGTAATGCCTGATTAATTCCATCTAACACAGAATCCTTTTCTTTCTTTGCTTCCTTTTTCTTTGCATTTTGCCAATGCTTCATCACATCATCGACAGATTCCGCCTGTTCCTCTCCAAATACATGAGGATGCCTGCGAATCATCTTATCGGATATTCCCTCGATTACATCATCAATAGAAAAGTAGCCCTCATCTTCTCCTATTTGACCGTGAAGCATCACTTGCAATAACACGTCACCAAGCTCTTCGATAATATGATCAATATCTCCTTCATTAATGGCCTCAATTAATTCATAGCTTTCTTCTAGTAGATACTTACGCAAGCTTTCATGTGTTTGTTTTTTATCCCACGGACAGCCGTTCGGTCCACGAAGCTCCGCTATAATACGTCGTAGCTGAGAAAACTCTTTACGTAATAGCTTTTCCTCCCGAACAGGCGGCACATAGACACTCGTTAGGTTATTTAAGTCCATCTCTCTATCTAACTCATGTAGCTCCATTTCTTTTATGCATTCCAAACTGCTTCCTGCTGCAGTTACAATTTTAATAGGATAGTCATATGGCAGTATATCCATTAGCGTCAGCTTCACTTCAGATGCAGAAAAGACATCATATACTTGGCCAATTATTAAATGATTTCTAAGCTGAATGCTTGAGCGATCAAGGTCTGTTCCATCCAATAATTGAAAGCCCTCAATTGGATCGATTCGCAATGCCTGAAAAATGCTGTCTAAAAAGCTTTGGCCACCGGCTATTTCAATAGAGACCACTCCTTCTCTATCTTTTTCTATTAATAATTGAACCGTTTTTTCCGCAACAAGTGGATGACCTGGAACTGCATATACAACGTCTGTCTCTTTAGCTTTTTCTATTAGAAATGCAACGATTTCTTTATATACTGCTTCAAATTGATCATGTTTCTCATAAATAGAATCAAATGAATAAAACATGACACCTTCCTGTTCAAGGGTTGATATTACCGGGTGATCCTTCGTCCGTACATATACCGCTTTATTCTCATCCATTAAGCTTCGGTAGACACCCAATGGCAGTTGATTTATATCCCCTGCACCCAATCCAATAATCTTTATTTGCTTCATTTAGTTCCCTTCCTTCTTTTCGGTAAAAACCAAATTAGTTTACTTCCTAACGGCAATAGAAGTAATTCCTTCTCTTTAAAAACATTTCCTCGCAAAACAAGAAACACATACACGATGCCGCCTATCATAACACCAGATAATGCTTGTATAGCACTTTTTATGCGATTATTCTCTATAAATTCAAGCAACAACGAGGAAAGAGGTATATATCCTTTTAGAACAAGTAACATTACGAAACTCGCCCCAATAATGATTGCTATCTGCTTTAGATCAATAATTGGCTCCTTGACTATTCTTCTCAATTTTACCACCATTAAAAGTAAAATAATAAATAATATAATGAGCGATGCATAAGCTGCACCTGCAATCCCATAAGAAGAAACAAGGCAGATATTAAGAACATACTTCCCTATAAAACCAAATATAATCAAAATGGCCGGATAGAAAGAATGACCTAACCCTTGAAGAATGGACATTACCGTAACAATAATGGCATTAAAGAAGATAATAAAAAACAAAATGGCAAGGACATGAGACCCAGCATCATTTTCAAAAAGCATCCTGTTTGTCTCATTAATAATCCCGATCAAACCTACAGTAGCACCGAGGCCGATAAAATAACTGACTAAAAGAGAGAAATGAATATTCTCCATTAGATCTTTTTTACTTTCCTTTTGCCGATTCTTTGTAATAAGCGGGACAATACTTAAAGCCATGGATGTGGATATAATACTTCCAATTTGTATGAGCGGCTGCCCTCTATCATAAATACCTTTCATGACTTTAGCCGTTTCATCCGCGACTCCATTTTCGATTAATAAGGCATATAAGTTCAAAGAATCTGCAAGCTGCAATAATATTAATAGCATACTACTAATCGAAATCGTGATTCCCTCAAATATTACTCTTTTAGATAGAAGACGATTTTCCTTGTGAAAAAGGGCGGAAACTCGGAATAGAGAAAAAGATTTTTTTCGATAAAAATAGATTAGTACTAGCAGGGAAAGTAAGCCTCCTATGACAGAACCAAACATAGCCCCAGAACCAATCGCATACAAGGAATATCTTTTATAGGAAAAAAAGACAGCAACAAATAAGATAATCCCAACTCTAAGCAGTTGTTCACTCACCTGTGATACTGCTGTCGGAATCATATTGCCCTCCCCTTGAAAGATTCCTCGCAAAATAGCTGTCAATGGAGAAAAAAGAAATGCAAAAGAAATCACCTTCAACAAAGATGCTAAATAGGGATCTCCCATCCAAGTAGCCAGTCTTCCGGCATTGAAAAACAAAATAAGAAAAGCAGCAATCCCTATGGGAAAAAACAAGTAAAAAGAGGAACTCACAAGTCTATTTATACCCGATTGGTTCCCCTCTACTTTCATTTCCATATACAATTTTGATAGGACTACTGGAAAACCATATGTAGATAAAGCAATAATTACCCCGTAAAAAGGATAAACCTGCTGATAAATATAAAATCCTTTATCACCGACAATATTTTGAAACGGTATTCGATATACAGCGCTTAGTACTTTAGTTATTAAGGCAGCTAACATCAGAATAAAAGCGCCTTTAAACCAGACATTTGATTGCGAAGTCTTCACATGTCTAGCTCCTTCCATAATTACTTCGCCTTGTATTATAGCATAGTTGGAAGGAAGATGCCTGCTTACATCCATATCCTTCCTTTCTACCTACTAATAATTAAGAAACACTGTCAACAAGCCGTTTTCCAATTATTTGTTTATACAGACCTGGAAAGAAGCGCTCTTAATGTCCCTCTATATAAAGCTTAAAAGGAGGATAAGCAGCAAAGGAATAAATAGTAATAAATATCCAATTGGATTTGCAAAGTTTATTGTCCAACCAATTCCAAATCTCTTTTCAACAAAAATAGAAGGATCATTTTTATTAAAGTAAAACAAGCCACCCTTCCAATGGTTATCAGCATCAAAAGTGGAAATTTCCTGCGTTTCTTGCTCTTTTCCATCTAATTCCCGATTTAACCGCTCTACCTTAAACGTAAATACAATGGTACAAATTAATAGGACTACTGTAAGGAGGAGAGGAATAATAACTATCATGTAATCACTGAAAATATTATTGTATAACGTTGTTAATTGTAAAAGAATGAACAGAACAGTTATGGTAATGGATATAAGAAGATTAAGCCAGCTTGAATATTTACGATACTTTAGCTGTCTTCGCTTGGATGCTTGTTTATTATTAGCAATTATTTTGATCCCTGATCTCTTTGTCGCTATATTAATACCTAAAAACATGAATTGCATTGTTAGCAAAACGAGAAGCAATGACACAGAAGAGATAGGTGTCTTTGTCGTAAATCGATCAGCTTTACCATCAGCTCCCCAGTGCACAGGTATCTCTGTCGGCAACACATCATATTGAGTTGCAGTAAAAAGAAGGAATCCTACCGTAATAATCATCGGAATTAGAAACACATACCACGGAAGCATTTCATCCTTTTGTCTAATCCCAAGCTCTGTTACACTTACTACTTTTAACTGTTCTTCCCATTTATTTTCACCTTTCAATTCAAGCATTTTCCCATGAAAATAGAAATAAAGGCTAAAGCTCCAAAATAAAGTTCCAAACAAAAGAAACGTTCCAACAATCGCTACTTGATTGGCTTGGGGACTATTGGTTGCTTGCCAAATGCAATAAGCAAGAAGAAGAAGAAGAGCAGGTACCACAATTAAAAGAGAATATCTTTTTTTATATACAGAAATTTGTGGATGCTTTATTTGTGTACTTGGAATGGAAACCCCAAATACGATTGTTTTTCTTATTAGAAAAGGGATAGCTGCCTCAAGCATGACTGTTAACAACATCATCATAATAAATATAAGTGCTTCCATTACTATTCCTCCTTCAAGTTTTGAATAATTGATTTTGCTATGCTTAATATGTCTTCCTCATTCATCCCTAGCACTAATGCTTCCACTATAGTCGGCTTTAAATTATCTGATGTTCTGTTTTTCTCTTCTTCAGATAGCTTTCGATTAGCGGTTCGGATAACTGCACCAGATTTAGGAATAATTTGAATTAGTCCCTTTTTCTCTAATTCGTGATAGCTTTTATTTACAGTATGCATATTTACGCCTAAATCAGCTGCCAATGAACGAACAGAAGGCAATACATCTCCATCCTGTATATCTTTTCTTATTACCCCTATCATAATTTGCATCGAAAGCTGTTCGTAAATCGGCATTTCTAAATCAGGATTAATTTGAATATACATAATCATCCACCTTAAACTGTTATATACTTATTATAACAATGTTGTTCTAGTTTGAATAGAACAATATTCATTTTCCAAATAAAAAATGAAGTTCCTATTATTTATGTAAGTACAAAAAAAGTCGACAACTCCAATTCCTGAGTTTGTCGACGGTTTAAACAATATATGGATTAGTAAAAGAAAACGTTATGCAAGCATGATTATGATTCCATTTGGCGAGCTAAAAATCCTGCCGCAGTCTCTACAGCCTTTTTCTCTACATCACCAAGGGAGTCTTCTTTTGAAAAGATGACAACCGCTCCAATTGGATCTCCATTTGCAATGATTGGACCAATTGTATAAGCAGAAATAGTTTCGGTAGTACCATCCACTAAGGAAACTTGATCTTGTTGATTCATAAGAATAGTTCCTCTATCTTCCATTGCCTTTTCCACTATATTACTAATATTTTTATTTAAATAGTCCTTCTTCGATCCACCCGAAACGGCAATGTAAGAGTCTCTGTCACAAATCAATACAGCACTTCCTAAACTGTCATAAAGAGCTTCTGCATACTCTTTAGCAAAATCACTTAACTCACTAATCGGTGAATATTTCTTTAAAATTACTTCTCCATCTCGATCAACAAAAATCTCTAATGGATCACCTTCACGAATTCGTAATGTTCTTCTGATTTCTTTTGGGATAACGACACGACCCAAATCATCGATTCGACGCACAATTCCAGTTGCTTTCATTCCGTGTTGCCTCACTTTCATCAGATGATTTTTAAAATTGGTGAGTGCATTCTCACTATACATGAAATGTTCACCATATTTAAACATAGTATCTTTCATATGGTAAGTTCTATACATTAATCATGCAAAATTTTCTCTAGGTAGCTTTATTTTCCTTGGTGAATATTTCACCTAACAAAAACATTTACCATATTTTTAACAAGCGGGAATATTATATCCCAAATTTTGGTATAACCATTTATTTATTCCGGTACTTAACTTAGATGTCATTTAATGAGAACTTTTTATCCTTTATCTATATTTGTGTATACCCTTGTCCCCCCTTATTAAACATTCGTTTTCCACAATTTTCTTCATAACTTTGGGTATTAAAGAGGTTTGGACATAAGTATTCCAGCCAAACAAAAAAGCCAAACAATCCACACGTAAATATGGGTTGTTTGGCTTTTATTCACATTTTTATTCGTCATCTACATTTACTTAGTAACTTCCTCTGGTTCTTTTTTAAAGGTACTCAATGCTTCTATCATTTCTTGACACACCTTAAGCCATTTGTCCTTCTCTACACCCTTTACATGGAAGATCATCTTTAGTTTTCTTCCTTCCATGCCAAGACCAATCATTTTGCCATATTTAGAACTTTTCTCAAATATTTTTTGACCATCCATGCGGTCACTACCTTGTTCTGATAAGAGAATCAGCACTTCTTCCTTTGTTTGTTTAATTAATTCTACTCCAGCTTGCTTCCCATAAATCTTCATTTCTGTAATCCTGAAAAGATTAGAAACTTCCTCTGGATAGTCTCCAAAACGGTCTGTTAATTCTTCTCTTAGTTCTTCCATATCATCTAAAGTTGCAACGCCTCTAAATCTTTTATACATTTCAATCTTTTGCTGTCCGTCGCTTATATAGAACTCAGGAATATAGGCATCAATATCTAAATCAATTTCGATTGTTCGTTTTTGTTCTTCATCTATGGTGCCTCTTCTCTCTTCAATCGCCTCTTTCAGCATCTGAGAGTATAAATCAAATCCGACAGAATCAATAAATCCATGCTGCTGAGCACCTAGGAGATTTCCAGCCCCACGAATCGTTAAATCCCGCATGGCAATTTTAAAACCAGACCCTAACTCTGTAAACTCTTTAATTGCCTGCAGCCTTTTTTCCGCTACCTCTGTTAAGACCTTATCCTTCTTATACGTAAAGTAAGCATAGGCTACTCGATTAGAACGACCTACTCTTCCCCGTAATTGATAGAGCTGCGATAGCCCCATGCGATCTGCGTCTTGGACAATCAATGTATTTACATTCGGAATATCTACCCCTGTTTCAATAATGGTTGTACTTACTAAAACATCGTATTCTCCTTCTAAAAATCCAAGCATTACTGATTCTAATTCATTTTCCGTCATTTTACCGTGTGCATATGTTACTCTTGCATCAGGGACTAACATGGATATCTCTTCCGCTTTTCTTTCAATATCTTCTACACGATTGTATAGAAAATATATTTGCCCATTTCTTGCTAGCTCTCTTTCAATCGCTTCTCTTACAAGTCCACCATTATACTCCATTACATAGGTCTGAATAGGAAATCTATTTTCAGGAGGTGTTTCGATGACAGATAAATCTCGTACACCTAACATCGACATATGGAGTGTTCTTGGAATTGGGGTTGCTGTTAATGTCAACACATCAACATTTGTTTTTAACTGTTTAATTTTCTCCTTATGCGTTACCCCAAATCGCTGTTCTTCATCAATAATTAACAAACCTAAATCTCGATAGGAAATATCCTTAGAAAGAATCCGATGTGTTCCTACAACAATATCAATAGTTCCCGCTTTTAGCCCTTTTATTGTATCGTTTTGCTGTTTTCTCGTCCGGAATCTACTTAATAAACCTATTTCAATCGGATAATCTTGAAAACGCTCTCTCAACGTTTCATAATGCTGTTGAGCTAAGATTGTCGTTGGCACTAAGAAAGCAACTTGTTTTCCATCAGCTATCGCTTTAAAAGCTGCACGAATAGCAACCTCTGTTTTCCCATAACCAACATCTCCGCAAAGAAGGCGATCCATCGGTCTTTCTCTTTCCATATCCTTTTTAATTTCATGAATGGAGCGCAACTGATCCTCTGTTTCCTGATAAGCAAATGCTGCTTCAAATTCCCGCTGCATTTCTCCATCTGGAGAGAACCCATAGCCAACAGATGCCTCTCTTTCTGCATATAGCTTTATAAGATCATCGGCTATATCTTGAACAGAAGACTCTACCTTTTTCTTCACACGCTTCCAATCATTGCCGCCTAATTTATATATTTTCGGTTCTTTACTCTCTGACCCTACGTATTTTTGAACTAAGTCAATTTGTTCAACAGGAACATATAGCTTATCATTTCCTTGATATCGTAAATGTAAATAATCCTTGTGAACACCATTTATTTGAAGTGTTTCAATTCCAAGATATTTACCAATTCCATGGTTAACATGAACAACATAATCTCCAACATTTAATTCCGAATAGCTTTTTATTCTTTCCGCGTTTGATAGCTTTTGTCTTCTTTTAGAGATTTTTTTTGTTTTTGTTTTAAATAATTCCTCTTCTGTTATTACAGCTAGCTTTAAAATAGGAAGTTCAAATCCTGATTGCAGATGCCCTTCTACTAGTTGGATTTTCCCTTCAGCAATCTTCTTGGCATTCTTTTGAATCATTACTTCCATATCATAATCCCGTAGAACTTGATCTAGCTTTTCTATACGTTCCCCACTATTACCAAGCAATAAAACGGTGTAATGATTCTTTTTCCATCTTTCTATTTCTGTTTTTAACACATTCATTTGACCATGAAAATTTTGCATTTGTTTACAAGAAACATTGATTATATTCTGCGGATTAGTATTTGGCACATGGCGTAAGAACAAAGATAGATAGACAATTGGCTGTTTTGCTTGATGTAAAAGATGGCTTATACTTTGGGATAAGGTTAATCCATGAATGATTGCTCCCTCGCCTAATAAGCTCGTATACCAATCAGCCTCTTCCTTCTCTAGCGTGTCGTTCATTTCTTGCACTCTACTAATTTCATCAATAATTAAAAAGCCGTTTGTCGGTAAATAGTCTATTAAACTTACATGTTCCCCATAAAGAATGGATAAGTATTTATATAATTGTTCTGGCTTTTGTCCATTTCTTAACTGTTCTATTTCTCTGCCTATGTTTTGCGCAAGTAACGTTTTCGTCGCTTCATCTTTTATCTTTTTTAAACTTTGAGCTAGGCCCTTTTCCAGCTTGCTTAATAGTTCATCGACTGCTTTTTCATCATAAAGAATTTCTGTAGCCGGCCCAATGCTAACCACTTCTTTCTTTTCTTTCGAGCGTTGATCCTCAAGTGAGAAAGCCCTGATGGAATCAATTTCCGTATCAAATAATTCAATGCGAAGAGGATCTTCTTCTGTCAATGGATAGATATCTAATATTCCACCACGCACACTAAATTCTCCAGGTGAAGAAACCATTTCTGCTCGCACATATCCCATATGAACAAGCCTTAATAAAAATGCCTCTAAATCCAAATCCTGCCCTATCTCAAGCTTTAATTGCGCTTCCTTCCATAGCTTTTTTGGAGGCAGCAACTTTCTTAGCCCGGCTACTGGAACAATCATGATTCCTGATTTTTTCTTAGCCCAATAGTTCAATACTTCAATACGCTGTGCCTTAAGCTCTGGACTCGCAATACTAATCTCAGCAGCAATTAATTCATTCGCTGGATAAAGGAAGACTTCCTTTTCATCCACAATATTTGTAATATCATCATATAGCTTTTGTGCTTGCAATAAATTATGTGTCACTATTAATAAAGGTTTCTTCGTTTTTTCGTAAATAGAAGTCATATATAAAGTACGTGCTGAATTGGAAAGACCTGAAACTAATTGCTCATGCAATCCAGCCTCTAATCCAGAAATGACATTTTGTATATCTTCTTGCTGTTTAAATAACTCTTTTAGCCCTAACAAAAAATTTTCCCTCCCATTTAAAAGCAAAGGCACCATAATAAGTGGTGCAGAGCTAGTTTGTTTATACATTTTAGTAAAGTGACATAGCACTAGCTATCTAGCCCTTTTCTAAGATAAGCACTTAACCTATAATCTGTTCCTATCTTATATAAATATTTATAATTGCCATCTATTTAGTTCTTATAAAGACATCATCTATATGTTTCTTTTGAAAAAGCTGTTTTCTAAAAGATTGTTACTTTCTCAATATGATAAATAAACAATTAGAGATACTGAGCAGCCTGAGAAGCTGCGTGAAAGTCCAAGCTCCCACACGCAGTAGCCTGAGAAGACTTGACCCTCTCCTAAAAGCGGCTTTGTTAAAATGTGGAGAAAATACTCCTTTATGTTGTTATATACGAGATATCTTGCCTATATTCCTGCTACTAAAGAAAACATGTATATAGACAACGGAAAAATGCTTTGGATTAGTCCAAAGCTTTTTTCCTAATTAAAAACAGTATCTTTTTAAACAGTCTATTAATGAATCAAATAATCATTTTCATAGTAACCAGGATTTTTAGACAATGATTCTTGACAATCCTCACAAATTGATTTTACCTCAATATCTCCTGTTTGATGATATTGAATCATTTCTGAACGATCTTCATCTGTTAAATGATCGAATCCTAAGCGGTTTGCTTCTACTGCTCCTGCATCAAGTGAACCTATATGCACACCACAATGTCTGCAATGATAATGTATAGCCATTCCAAGGCCTCCTTACTAGCACATTATAATAATGCTAGTATTAACCGATTCGTAGCTAAATATAACCGAATAAACAGGAATGGAACAATATCTTACTGGATATTATATTTATTCATTACTTGCAAAAAAGGTTCCTCAGCCCATTGCGCACATGCGTCCGCGCATTTTCTGATCGTTCCCTCTAATATGTCCATTTCTTCTTTTGTAAATTTTCCAAGGACATAATCAACAACCTTCATACCATTTTTAGGACGATCAATTCCAACTCTTATACGATTAAATTTTTCTGTCCCAACATGAAGAATCGTAGACTTGATCCCATTATGTCCACCAGAGCTTCCCTTTTGACGAAGTCTAATTTTCCCAACAGGTAAGTCTAAATCATCATAAATGACTACTAAATCCTCTGGCTCAAGATTATAGTAATCCATAATCGGACGAATTGATTCTCCTGAGAGATTCATATATGTAAGCGGCTTTAGTAAAATTATTTTTTCGCCCCCAATATTCCCTATTCCAAAATTCCCTTTGAATTTCGCTTTATCTAATGGAATATTGTAATGGTTGGATAAAAAATCTATTACTTCAAAACCTATATTATGTCTTGTTCTATCATATTGCTTCCCTGGATTCCCAAGGCCCACGATTAATTTCATGACAATCCCCCTGATTTATTAATCACTATGTAAGCTATATATGAAAAAGGTTTGGCCAATAGAAACACTTACCGGTCAAACCTTTTTTTGCTAGCCTTCTTTAGAAATGTACTTTCTAAACGTACAGGGAGAATTCATTTGTAGGAATTGCATTACTCTTCTTTTGTATCCGGCTCCGTTTCTCTGCCTTCTACATTATCAGGCATTCCTTCTTCTTGTTGTTCTCCTGTACTAATCTCTTCTTCCTGTCTTGGAGCAAGAATTGATGCGATTACTTCTTCTTGTTCATGGTCTATTTCTATTTTATCATAACCCTTAACATCTCCCACAGTAATCGTATCTCCAACTTGGAGTTCTGTTACATCAATATCAATACTAGTCGGTATGTCATTAGGTCTTGCTGTTACTGTTACTTCATGTAATGCCTGCTGCATAACGCCGCCATCTTTCACTCCAGCTGCTTCTCCCACTAAGGAAACTCTCACTGGTGCACTGATAGCTTTTGATAAATCAACTGCCAAGAAGTCCACATGCAGTACTGCTCGCTTTATTGGATCGGAATCATATTCATTTAAAACGACATTATAGGTTTCCCCGTCGATATCCAGCGAAATAACACCATTTCTTCCAACCTCACGAATCGTTTTTAAGAAATTTGCCTCACTTAAGGAAATCGACGTATTTTCTACTTTTGATCCATACACAATTCCTGGGATTTCTCCCTCATTTCTTAATTTCGTTAAGCTTGAATGCTTGTCTGTCATACGTTTTTTTGCTTGTAAAGTTGTCGTCATTATTTCACCTTCCATTATTTATTCAATGAACACTCTTATATAAAAAATGCCCTAAATGGAAGAAATTTAAACATAGAGAATTTTGCTTCTCTATTAAATAGAGTACGACAATACTAATAGTCGCCTGCCAAAAGGCAAGCGACTAATCAGAAAGTTTTGCTTTTAAATCTATCAATCAAATAAGAAACTTACAGACTGATCTTGATGTACACGTAAAATAGCCTCACCTAGTAAATCAGCAACTGATAATTGGATGACATTCGCAGAAAGTTTCTTGTCTCCAAGTTCAATAGAGTTTGTTACAACCAGCTCTTTAATTTTGGAATTATTGATTCTATCCATTGCAGGTCCTGATAATACGGGATGTGTACAGCATGCATAGACTTCTTTAGCGCCATTTTCAGCAAGAGCATTAGCACCGAGTGTGATGGTACCAGCTGTATCAATAATATCATCGATAAGAATGGCAATTTTCCCTTCTATATTACCAACAATATTCATTACTTCCGCAACATTTGGTTTTGGTCTTCTTTTATCAATAATAGCAATTGGTGCTTTTAATCGTTCTGCAAGCTTTCTTGCTCTCGTAACACCACCGTGATCTGGTGATACAATAACAAGTTCTCCATCAAATTCACGCTGACTGAAATAGTTGCCTAGGATTGGTACACCCATTAAGTGATCAATCGGAATATCGAAGAATCCTTGAATTTGCGGGGCATGCAAGTCTAATGTAATAACACGGGTTGCTCCAGCAGTTTCTAGTAAATTTGCTACTAATTTTGCTGTAATTGGTTCACGTGCTCGTGCTTTTCTATCTTGTCTAGCATAACCATAATAAGGAATAACTAGGTTAATCGTTTTAGCTGATGCACGCTTTAATGCATCAATCATAATTAACAATTCCATAATATGTTCGTTAACAGGTGCACTAGTTGACTGAATGACATATACATCACAACCACGAATACTCTCTTCAATATTAATTTGAATTTCTCCATCGCTAAAACGCGTCACAGAACATTTCCCTAATTCTACTCCAATTGACTCTGCAATTTCTTGCGCTAATGCTGGATTAGAGTTTAAACTGAATACCTTCAAATTTGGATCTAAATTCTTAACTGGCATGCTGAACCTCCACTGGTCTTTTTCCACTAATGATACGAAGAATGTATGAATAAAAGCTACTTATTCTTCTCTTTTTTAAATCTGATTATTTACGTTTGTAATTCTCTTTATTAACTTGACGGGAACGGGCAATGGATAGTGCCTCAGAAGGAACATCATCTGTTATGGTGGAACCTGCTGCAACATAAGCACCTTTACCAATTGTGACAGGAGCAATTAAATTGGAATTGCAACCAATAAATGCGCCATCTTCTATTGTAGTCATAAACTTATTCTTGCCGTCATAATTAACCGTGATTGTACCACAGCCAATATTTACATCATTGCCAACACTTGCATCTCCAATATAACTCAAATGGGATGCTTTACTTCCTTTTCCAAATGTCGCTTTCTTAATTTCAACAAAATTCCCGATCTTCACTTCATCATTGATTGTAGACGCTGGTCGAATATGAGCAAATGGTCCTATATTCACATCTGAACCTATGCTACTATCATGTGCAACAGATTGTTTGATAGCTGTATTATTTCCAACAATACAATTATTTATTTCTGTATTGGGTCCTATGATACATTCTGAACCTATTACAGTCGTACCTTTAAGAATACTCCCTGGGTATATAACAGTATCTTCCTTAATCGTTACATCTGCTTCGATATACGTATTTAATGGATCAATAAGCGTTACTCCATTTCGCATATGCAGTTCATTAATACGTTTTCTCATAATTGCTTCTGCTTCCGATAAAGCCACACGATCATTCACACCAATGGTTTCATCAAAATCATTTGTTTGGAATGCACTAACTGTTTCTCCCTGCTGCTTTAAAATCTCAATAACATCTGGCAAATAATATTCACCTTGAACATTTTCGTTCGAAACGTTATTTAATGCCTGGAATAACAATGCATTATCAAATACATAGGTACCTGTATTAATTTCTGTTATTTTTCTTTCCGCTTCCGTAGCATCTTTATGTTCGACTATTTTTTCTACTACTCCCATTTCGTTACGAACAATTCTACCGTAACCATCTGGTTTACTTGCTTCTGCAGTTAAAATGGTTGCCTTTGCTCCCATTTTCTCATGTTGTAAAAAGAGCGCTTCTATAGTCTCACTCGTCATAAGTGGTGTATCCCCACAAATAACTAATGTCACTCCATCTTTGTCTCCAAGAATATCTTTTGCTTGTATTACCGCATGTGCTGTTCCAAGCTGTTCTTGTTGATACACATAATTAACACTATTGCCAAGCTGTGCTTTTACTTTTTCTGAACCGTGGCCAATTACTGTTACGATTGAATCCACTTGTAGCTTCTCTACTTGATCTACAACATGCTGTACCATCGGTTTTCCACAAACAGGATGAAGTACTTTATAAAGCTTTGACTTCATTCTAGTTCCCTGTCCTGCGGCTAAAATCACTGCGTAACGAGTTGTCATTCACAGGCCTCCAATAACCTTTTTATCCACTAAAAAATATATCTTAAATACCTCTTGATTTCAAGGAAGGATTCACATTTTATGTATGGTTATTTAGAAAAGTTTCTTTTTTATACTAATTATTTGCTTATTCCGTACCAAAAATAAATTTATCTAAATAGGAAAAACACTAATAATTGCTTAAGAGAGAGGATCTTACTTTCATTTCACTTTTTAAGAGACCACCATAGTAGGACTTCCTTGCTTTAAGCAATAGGGGATTCTTCTCTTACTCTACATGAAACGGATTAAATATACCGAAAAAGTCAGGGATATAAATTATTTCTTAACTATTTTATGATACTAAAAGTAAAAGAGGTTTTCATTGGAAAATAAAGGGGTATATAGAAGTGTAATACATTTATTATGACCTATATGTATAATTCTCTTTGTGCTATATAGTGCTTATTTTACTGCTTTGTATCTCAACCGCTTTTTAATAGGTAAAAAAAAGAGCCTTACTCTTAGGAAGTAGGCTCTAGCTGCAGATTATTTTAGGAAGCTCCAGCTTCTTCAAATTCAATTTCTAATTCACCCAGGCGGTGGTATTCTGCCAAAACTGCTTCCTGGATTTTTCCTCTTGTACCAGAGTTAATTGGATGAGCGATATCTCTAAATTCACCATCCGGTGTTCGCTTACTTGGCATCGCTACAAATAATCCATTATTTCCATCAATTACCCTAATATCGTGAACAACAAATTCATTATCTAGTGTAATAGAGGCAATAGCTCTCATTCGTCCATCCGTATTAACTCGGCGTAGCCTTACATCAGTTACTTCCATCCTGTTCACCACCTTTACTAGAAGATAAAATCTAGTTAATAAATTCAACAGAACTTTCATAACTCCTTCTTAAAAGGCGAAATTTTTTAGAATATTTCGGATAAAATAAAGAAAAATTGCCGAAAAGTGATAAAATCCTCGCTTTTTCACTAAAACTTCGACTATTCTTCATATGAATTACCTTACTTACAAAGAGCAATTACCTCGATTTCAACCAATACATCTTTCGGTAACCTTGCTACCTCTACACAAGATCGAGCAGGTTTATGCGTTGAGAAATATTCCCCATATACCTCATTAATTGCTTGAAAGTCTTCCATATTTTTAATAAATACAGTCGCTTTAACAACCGTTTCAAACGATGCCCCCGCTTCTTTTAAAACGGCAGCTAAATTTTTAAATACTTGATGTGTCTGTGTCTGAACGTCTCCCTCGATTAAGGTCCCTTCAGCAGTTAAAGGAATTTGACCTGAACTGAAAAACAGATTATTAACAATAATACCTTGAGAATATGGCCCGATAGCTGCTGGTGCATTACTTGTTTGAACAACTTTCATGTGTCTTTTCCCCCTAAGATCTATTTTTTGTCAAAATAATTGCCATTTTTCACTGAAATTTTCTTTTCTTTCACATCAACGCCTGATAATTTCACTAGTGATAAATAATCATCTACTAATCTTTCTTCCGCTTCTTCTGCCTCAACTAATACTGCTATTCCTGCAACACTTGCATTGAATTCCTCTAACAAGCTAATCATACCATTGATGGTACCACCAGCTTTCATAAAGTCATCCACAATCAAAACTTTTGAACCATCTTCCAAGCTTCTTTTTGACAATAGCATCGTTTGAATTCTTTTAGTAGAACCAGAAACATAGTTGATACTTACAGTAGAACCTTCTGTTACTTTACTATCTCTTCTAACCATAACTACAGGAACATTTAAATAATTCCCTACTGCATACGCCAAAGGAATTCCCTTTGTTGCTACTGTCATGACTACATCTATATCCGTATCAGCAAAAGCTGATGCAAAAAGCCTACCTACTTTTTGAACGATAGCCGTGTTGCCTAATATATCGTTCATATATAGGTATCCACCTGGCAATAGTCTTTCCGGGCTTTTAATTAAATCGCAAAGCTCCTCAACAAATGGTTTTGCTTCCTCTTCACTGACTCTTACTTGATACTTTACTCCACCAGCAGCTCCTGGCAATGTATGTAACGTCCCTATTCCTCTTTGCTCAAAAGTTTCCTTAATAATAGCCAAATCTTCACTTATAGAAGACTTGGCCGAACTGTATTTTTCTGCAAAATAAGAAAGAGACACTAATTGCCTAGGATGCTCCAGCAAGTAATTCGTCATGTCTATTAAACGTTCACTACGACGAAACTTCATAACAGAACCCCCAAAATCCGAATATTTAAGGACAATATTACATTATTATACGGATTTAATCAAGAGTATGTCGCTGTCCAATCATTCTAACTGCAAATACTTGGTCACAAAATCCTCTTAATCCGTTGTAAACACGGTTCATTCTTGAATCATGTTGAATTAATCCGAAAACCGTAGGGCCACTTCCGCTCATAAGTACTGTATCTGCCCCAAACTTACAAATTTGCTCTTTTATTTGGGCAACCTCAGGATATAAGGATAAAGTGACATTTTCTAGTACATTCCCTACACACTCACACATTAAATCATAATCCTTGGATGAAATTGACTCAATCATTTTTTCCGTATTTGGATGCTCAATTGTCTCTACATCTAGTCTTTTATAAATATCAGCTGTTGATACACCAATAAATGGTTTCGCTAAAATAACCCAACAAACTGGAGGTGCAGGTAATTCCTTAATGATTTCTCCTCTTCCAGTTGCAAGTGCGGTTCCTCCGTAGACACAGAAAGACACATCAGATCCTATTTCAGCCCCAATTATCGCTAACTCATCTAATGTTAGCCCTAAACCCCATAACTTATTTAGACCGCGTAATACTGCCGCCGCATCACTGCTTCCTCCAGCTAAGCCAGCTGCCACAGGGATGTTCTTTTCTATTTTTATTTCTACCCCCTTCTTTACACGGAACTTTTCTTTTAATATATTTGCTGCTTGATAAGCAAGATTACGTTGGTCATCAGGAACAAATCTATTAAGAGAAGTTATTTTTATTACATCGCTATCTAGCAGTGCTAGCTCAATTCTATCTGCTAAATCAATTGTTGTCATAATCATTTCTACTTCATGATACCCATCAGGTCTCTTACGAAGCACATCCAATGACAAATTGATTTTAGCTGGCGCTTTAACCAAAAGCTTCAATATTTCCACCCACTTAACAAATTTCATCATTTACTTTTTTCCTCTCACTAAAGAAAACAGCTTTCCTTGGAAGGAGGTAATAATAGTAGGCTAGACGAACTCTATCTTTTCCTTATTCCGTACCTATCTAAGCATTATGCTCATCTAATCTTCTATTTCGATATAGTGATTTTACCACAAATTAGTCTATTACATGTAATAGAGATTATGATTTCCTGAATTATTATCATGATTTTATAGGTAATATTAACTCATTCATCTTCGAATAAAAAAGGATCTATCATTATCCTTTCTATCTATATTTTGGAATATAGATAGTAGCTAATGATAGATCCTATTGTTACCGTGAGTAAATCCATTGTGATTATAATATAAAAAAGATGGACGTTAAGTGATGTTGAAGTTACTCTTTATTTTGAGTAAGAAGACTTTGTTCTGCAATTTCTATTGCTCTTTTGACCATATTCCCTGCGTCTCTTGCACGAATACCGCCCCAGCCCTCTTGTTGGACCACATCATAGAAACCAAGTTCTTTTGCTAATTCTTCTTTTAATCCTTCAGACATAATTCCTCTTCGTCTACCCATAGTGAATCTCTCCTTTCATCACCCACGGTAGATTTAGTATGTAACTATCATTAGTTTTTCATGTTATCTATTTGTTGCCAAAAGCGATACTTATTTATACATTCACAGCTGACTTTATTAAAAAATGGCCATGCTTCCATTTTTATTGCATGAAAAAAGCAGCAAACAAATCGTTTACTGCCGCTTAATGCTTTCAAGCAATATATAGTTAGCTTAAAGCAACTTGTCCTGATGTATCCTCAAAGAAGGTAATTTGAACCGTTTCTGTTAAAACATCTGCATAGCTGTATGATACACGTTCAAATGCATTTTCATCCTGATCTAACTCCACTACAAACACAGATGGATAAGTCTCTGCCAACACGCCAGAACGCTCAATTGTCTTACGACGACCGCCATTTGCCTTCAGCATAAGCCTTTTTCCTAAATTTGAATCAAGAGCCTTTTTTATATCTGATAATGTTTTTGCCATTCGGTCCACCTCACTGTGTAAAGTATATCACACTGACATAACAGAGTCAAATAAAAACATGAATTATAACAGTCTTTTTTGGAAGTTGTCAATATTTTTTATTCTTATTTTTCTCCAATTTTTCAACAAAGATTAGTATGCACGACGTAAAGATAAATATGTAGAAAAATTTGATTTTTTTAAACTGCTGGAAAAAGGATGCATGATAATCTTAACTGAATCAACAAAGAAACACACAGGATGGATAGCTTAAGCAGTCCTGCTATGCTTGCTTAAGCTATTATCATCCTGTGTGTTCCATTTATTTACCCTTCTTCTGATTGATTCGTATGATATGGCATACCTGTTCGAAGAACTCCTTTGGTTTCTATTCCACCTAACCCTTTTTCGCCAGTTAAGGTATTCCTTAATACATCCCAAACATTTACTCGTTCCATAAATGGCGTAAAACTAATCTTTGCAACAATATAAACCGGATCAAGTGCATGAATATTTACCCTCGAAGGAGAGCTTGCGAAATTAGCACCTGCATAGATAAGGGACTCAAAGTGAGATTGACAAGCACCAGCAAAAATAACTAATTGATCTAAATTAGGAAGTTTCTTTCTCGCTTCTCTGACGGTCTGTACAAAGTATTTTGAATGTCGGTATGCATTAATATCGTTTTTCTCCCCTAACGCCTTAGAATAGGCATCATGCCCTGTTATAACAAGGATATCTGGACGATAATAATCCAAAAGACTGCTTATTTTACTGGGCATCTCTTTTTCATGGCAATGAACTCCATTTACAGGGATTCCAATTTTTTCATATAAAGTTAAACATTTCTTTAAATAATTAGGATCGCCATCAATATGCAGCACTTTGCCTGGTAGTTGAAAATAGTTGGAAGGTTTGCTGTATGCCTCTGTTACTTGATACTCCTGTTTTCTTCTTAAGAGATTCACATCTTGTCGAAATAATTGGAGAGATTGCTCCTCCATCAACTGGACCTTTTGTGAAATTTTCCGTTGCATCGGTTGATTAATTAACACTAAATCCTCATATGGAGCATCTGCAATAAGACGAAAATCCTCCCCATAAAGAATAGCGATTTTTTGACCATTTACCTCTTTCATATCAATTATTCGAAATAACATATCGCATTGATATGATTCTCTTCCGACGATATCCATGATGTTTACAGCCACTGTCGTCACTCCAATTAACCCAAACACGTTTCTGAGTGGTTATTAGTATTCAAAATCTATCTCTGATAAATTATGCATATGTCTAGAAAGTTGTGAGCAATTCAAAAGAGAAGAACGAAAACATAAAAGGCTATTTTCATCAACAACAAAAAAAGATGAACAGAAAGCTTCTCTCCCCAGTCATTCTTTTAGGGAAAAGAAAATCATCTGTACATCTATTTCTACTCATTATTTAGTAAATATTTCATAAAGAAAATCACTTAACTTTGCAAACTCTTCGATAGACAATGATTCTCCGCGTCTAGAAGGCTCAATCCCCGCTTGTTCAAGCGCAGCGATTATTTCACCCTTCTTTTCTTTTCCGCCCTCTAGCTGGCTAGAGAGATTGTTTAAAATCGTTTTTCTCCTTTGAGCAAAGCTTGCTCTTGTTATTTGAAAGAAAAAGTCTTCATTTTTTACCGAAACAGATGGTGTTTTTCGAATAGTTAAACGAATTACAGCAGAATCTACATTTGGTTGAGGAACAAAGACTGTCTTCGGAACAATCATCACTACTTCTGGTTTAGTATAGTACTGAATAGCAATTGAAAGAGATCCATATTCCTTCGTTCCTGGTTTAGCAGATATTCGCTCTGCTACCTCTTTTTGCAGCATGACAACAATGCCTCTTAAAGGAAGTTTCTCTTCCAAAATCTTCATAATGATTGGTGTTGTTACATAATAAGGCAAATTAGCAACGAGCATAATATCCCGAATATCATTAAACTCTGTTTCTAACATTTCCTTTACGTTTACTTTTAAAATGTCCTGGTGAATAATCTTCGCATGTGGATAAGGCTCAAGCGTTTCGTTTAAAATTGGCAGCAAGCGTTGATCGATTTCATATGCAACAACCTTTTTACTTCGCTTAGCAAGCTGTTCTGTTAATGCCCCAATTCCCGGACCAACCTCTATTGCACCCGATTCTTCTGTTAACTCTGCATGATTTACAATATTTCTCAAAATGTTTGTGTCAATTAAAAAATTTTGCCCTAAGCTTTTCTTAAAAGAAAAACCATACTTATCTAGAATTGCTCTCGTTCTTGCTGGTGTTGCGATATCTTTATACATCCTTACCCTCCTGACGCATTTCCTTCATGGCTTGTGCGAACTCTTCCTTAGTAATATGAAACATCAGTAATCTCTTATAAAGCTGTTTCCCATTTGTATACCCAATTTTAAGCAGCTTTCCCAACTGCTCTCTACGCTCCTTAGAATCTGCACCACCAATCAATCCTGCATCTATTAAGTCTTCTTTTGTAATTTCCTCCGTTATCGATTCCTGCATAGGATGAGCATCTTTTAAAGCTTCTCTAATTGCCTCTATTGATGCATGTTCCACCCCAACACCTTTACCATGCTTATGGATTGCAAGCTCCTTTGGTATAAAAGCATGTTTACAATCAGGAATATGTTTTTCAATCGTATGACGAATCTTTTGACCAGGATAGTCTGGGTCGGTTAACACAATAACCCCTCTTGTTTTTTGTGCTAGCTTTATTTTAACCAATGTTTCTTGATTAATTGCTGAACCGTTTGTTTCAATAGTATCTGCATCAACTGCTCGTTTAATAGCAGTTGTGTCATCGCGTCCTTCCACTACTATTATTTCTTTAATCTTCATGGAACCTCCAAAAAAATAATTTATAAAATTTGAAAAAAAAATGAAACATAATTGTAACATGAAACGTCTATATATACAGAGAGAGAAATATTTATAATCACTATCATTATAGCTAATATTTATGTTTTAACAAACGGCGATTTGTTGTGACTAGTTATTATGTGAGAAAATGTGAACAAAAGCAAAGAAAAAGACAGAGGAATTGATTCCTCTGCCAGATTAGCTATCATTTTATCCTTTAAATAGGTAATAAAGTGTCTAGATTTATTGATTGCTAATTAATTATTTTTATCATAACTTGCCTGTTACCCCAACGGTAAGCTTCTGCTTTTGAAGAAAAGAAAACATCGATTTTCTGTCCTTTCACGCTTCCACCTGTATCACCTGCAACAGCATAGCCATAGCCTTCAACATAAACCTTTGTTCCTAATGGGATAAAACTTGGGTCGACAGCAATTACTTTTGCATTTGGATTAGCTTTCAGATCAATTCCAGTAGCCGTTCGGCCAGAACATCCATTACAACTAGCAGTATATGCTGTTGAATTGACGTACACTTCTTTCCCGCTTTCTTCTCCTCGGGATGCTAGTTGTATGACATCGCCTTTTGTTCCAACAGATACAATTTTGTCCTGCTTTTCTTTCACTGTTGTTTCACTGAGTAATTTCCGGGAAATCTCTTTGCCATTTTCCTTGGTAACTTCATACTTTTTAGAGACTAATCCTTCTGTGCCCTTTTTCAGTATCTTCTCAGTACCTGCCGGAAGATTATCGTCCTTTTGGGTAATAACGGCAAAGTTAATCGGTTGTTCCACTACATCGGTGACCTTTTCTATTCTTTTTATATTTACAACAGTTTCCTCTTTCACTTTTTCTTTTAGATCTGGTTCAACTCGGTCTAATTTTGCAAGTGATATCTCATGTTGTGTTAAAAAGTCAGCGACCGTAGTCGAAGTGGACCATACTTGTTTTTTCTTTCCTGCGTCTACTAGTGTGACTGGAAATGCTGTATGTACGACAACTTCCATATTATGTTCTATAGCGTTAGTTTCTTTCTGATTGATCTGATCATGCTCGTTCAAAGAAATTTTTTGTTCTTCTAAAAACTCCTTAACAGTATCTACTGTTGTCCAAACCGTTTTCTTCTCGTCGTCTTTTTGCAATTCAACCTGTTTAGCTTTCTTCCAGACAACTTCAAGGTTATCTGTAACCTTTGTGTTTAACGAGGGAAACACATAATCTTTTGAGCCAATAGCAATGTCCAAGTCATCAAATATTTGTTTTATAGTAGATGAGTGCGTCTCGATGATTTGTTCTTTACCATTTAGCGTCAGCGCCACAGTATTTTTAGTAGTTTCATAAATTATAAAGCCTAAGCTACTTGCAAAAACGATGAAACTAGCTAAAAAGATGGACACCTTTTTCCTGCTCAAAGATTTCGAAAACAGGTTTTTCATGTTTTGGATTACGATGAAAAACGCCTCCTTTTCTCTCGGAGTGATTATATAGAGTATCATGTCTGCTGTCAACCCTTAAGAATCTTTGAACGTATTTCTTATTATGCAAAAAAAACAAGCGAAAGGAAAGAAAGAAATCTCGACATAATTAGTCTATGAGAAAAGAAAGCGATGTAGAATGATTAAAAATAAGGTGAATTTCAGACAAACTTTTTCGTTATTCGACAAAAATCTTTATCAGTTTATGCCGAATAATTTTTTTGCATTTTCTGTTGTTTTTCTAGCCACCTCTTCATAAGAAATCCCTTTAATCGCAGCAATTTCCTCTGCCACTAATTTTACATAACTCGGTTCATTTCTTTTACCCCTAAACGGTGTCGGCGCTAAATATGGACAGTCTGTTTCAATTAATAAATGATCTAGTGAAACTGCTTCTGCAACCTCTTTTGGTTTCCGGGCATTTTTGAAAGTCACCGTTCCACCTAGTGAGATATAGAAATTCATATTTATGCATTCTAGTGCAGTTTCTACACTCCCACCATAACAGTGCATAATCCCTCCAACTTCTTTCGCATCTTCCTCTTTTAAAATTTCTACAATATCAGCTGTTGCTTCACGATTATGAATAATTATTGGAAGTTTTACTTTTTTTGCTAGTTGAATTTGTTTTCTGAATACCTCTTTTTGAATTTCCTTTGGCGATTTATCCCAATGATAATCTAATCCCATTTCTCCAATTGCAATTACTTTTGGATGCTTAGCTAACTCTTCAATCCAAACTAAGTCTTCTTCTTTCATATCAATTGCATCTACTGGGTGCCATCCTATACTTGCATAAACAAATTCATATTGCTCAATAAGCTCCATCGCTCTTGTGATGGTAGGTCTATCAAATCCAACAACTACCATCTTTTCCATCCCAGCATCCATTGCCCGTTCTATAACTTCTTCTAAATCCTCTTGAAACTCATCTGCGTTAATATGTGTATGGGTATCAAATAACATGAAAATCTTCCCTCCATCTTTTGTTAGATATACTTACAATCGCTTATTGCTTATGTTGATTCCTCTTTTTTTCATACTGTAAGAAGAAAAAACATAGAGATGTTTAACCCATTGTTTTCCTCACCTTTTTAAGAAAGGCGATTCCTCTTTAGGAACATCTCCATGTTTTTTCATTGATTTGTTTTTATTTTACTTTTGAACCCAATGGTAAAGCTTCTGCAATTGTCGCAAGAGACAGTTCACCATCATGACTTCCAGCTAAAATCATACCTTGTGAAAGCTCTCCTCTTAATTTAACCGGTTTTAAATTTGTTACACAAATAACTTTTCGTCCAACTAAGTCTTCTGGAGAATAATATTTAGCAATACCAGAAACTACTTGTCGTTTCTCATAACCTAAATCTAATTGTAGCTTCAATAACTTGTCTGCTTTTTTCACTGGTTCTGCTTCAAGAACTTGTGCAACACGTAAGTCCACTTTCATAAAGTCATCTATCGTGATTTCATCTACTTCTGGAACTTCTTGGACTTCTGGTTTCTTCTCTTCTTCCTTTTGAGGTCCCTTCATCTCTTCCTTGATAAATTCCACCTCTTCTTGGATATCTAACCTAGGGAAAATAGGATCTCCCTTCTCAACTATAGTACCTGCAGGTATGACCCCAAAACGTTCTAGGCTATCCCAAGTGTGCAAAGAAACGTCCTGTATATTTAATTGTTTAAAAATCTTGTCAGGAGTTCTTGTTAAGAAAGGTTTTAGTAAAATAGCGATTCTTCTTAAAGATTCCGCTAAATGGTTCATAACAATTGCTAATTCTTCTGTTCTTTCTTCTTTTGCCAACACCCATGGTTGTGTTTCATCAATATATTTATTATTTCTGCTAATTAATTGCCATAATGTTGTTAATACAACAGAGAACTCCATATTATCCATATGCTCTGCATATTTTTCCACTGTTTCTCTATGTGCCGCAACAAGAGATTGTTCAAACGGTCCTTCCGAATTTTTATAAGTAGGTATTTCTCCATTAAAGTACTTATTAATCATCGCCACTGTACGATTTAATAAATTACCTAAATCATTGGCTAAGTCAAAATTCACTCTTTCTACAAATGCTTCAGGAGTAAATACACCATCAGAACCAAACGGAACTTCTCTTAGTAAATAATAACGAAGGGCATCTAAACCATAACGATCAATTAATGTAACAGGATTAACCACATTGCCCTTTGATTTAGACATTTTGCCATCCTTCATAAGGATCCAACCATGTGCAAAAACCTTCTTCGGCAATGGAAGGTCTAATGCCATTAACATAATTGGCCAATAAATTGTATGGAAACGTACAATTTCTTTCCCTACTAAATGGACATTTGCTGGCCAGAACTTCTTATATAATGTCTCATCATCAGAACCATATCCTAGTGCGGTAATATAATTGGAAAGTGCATCAATCCACACATAAACAACATGCTTCGGATCTCCTGGAACTTTAATTCCCCAATCAAATGTAGTTCTTGAAACAGCCAAGTCTTCTAATCCAGGTTTAATAAAGTTATTAATCATCTCATTCTTACGAGATTCTGGTTGAATAAATGCTGGATTTTCCTCATAAAACGCTAATAAACGATCAGCATATTTTCCCATTCTAAAGAAATAAGATTCTTCTTTCACTAATTCAACAGCATGACCACTATCAGGGCTTTTACCTCCAATTACTTTTCCATTTTCATCATGGATAGGATCAACTAGTTGAAGCTCTGTATAATATGTTTCATCAGAAACAGAATACCAGCCTTGATACTCGTCTAAATAAATATCTCCTTGATCCACTAGCTTCTTAAACATTTTTTCCACAATATCTGTATGTCTTTTTTCTGTAGTACGAATAAAATCATCGTAAGAAATATCCAGTTTACCCCATAGTTCTTTAATTCCTGCAACAATTTCATCTACATATTGAATAGGCGTAATTCCTGCTTCTTCTGCTTTTCGTTGGATTTTTTGTCCATGTTCATCCGTTCCGGTTAAATAACGAACTTCATAGCCTCGCATTCTTTTATAACGAGCCATTGCATCTCCAGCAACTGTTGTGTAAGCATGTCCAATATGTAAATTACCACTTGGATAATAAATTGGCGTAGTAATATAAAAAGATTTTTCTTGATCCTTCACTTAGTTCCCTCCTATATATATGTATACATATGTACCTTTAGTAAAATAAAAATAACCGATATTACTATTGTAACCATTCTTCTTTTTTAGCGAAACAAAAAAGTATAAGAACATTCGTATAAACCGCATAATCATTGCCATTTTTTCCTTTTATCCCATCAAAATATACCTAAAATTACTAGTTTATGCAACAGACATTTTAAAGCCTGTTGGAAAAGAAATAAAAATGTTGGTTTTTGTCGAAAAAAGAACATAAATAATACTATTAAAATATACTAATTTATCCCACTAACTAGGTAAGTATCTGACTACTTCTCGCAAAAGCCTAATATAACAAGGCTTTTTAAAATACAATAATTTGAAAATAAATAATTGACGTTTATGGGAATGGCTGGTATTATAATGACATACAAAGAAATTTGTCGAAAATTAGCGAAAAAAATATAAATATTCACTTTTTGGGAGGAGAAAATAAATGAAATCTACAGGTATTGTTCGTAAAGTTGATGAATTAGGTCGTGTAGTTATTCCAATCGAATTAAGACGTACATTAGGTATTGCTGAAAAAGATGCTCTAGAAATTTATGTAGATGATGAAAAAATCATCTTAAAAAAATATAAGCCAAACATGACTTGCCAAGTTACTGGAGAAGTTTCAGATGACAACCTTTCTTTAGCTGGCGGTAAATTAATCCTTAGCCGTGAAGGTGCAGAGCAATTAATCCAAGAAATTAAAAGTAACTTTGAAGTTTCTAAATAAGAATAAAATAAGAAATGTGTAGGTACTTTTTCAACTAGTATTTATCCATCCATCTTTTTATTGGATTAGAAGCTCCTTGAAGTAACTAGAACCTATTCATTCTTTTTTATAAACAAAGGGCTGCCTTATTAAAGGTGAACACCATGTTATTTTATGTTCACTTTTATGACGGCAGCTCTTTTCTTATTCAATATGATATTCTTGGTAGACGTCTCTTTTTTGCATTCCTCTATCTAATGCTGTCTTTTTAATTGCTTCTTTTACTGTAATTCCTTCTTTTTGAACATAATGATTCACTTGTTGTACAACGGTCAATTCGTCCCACCAATTATTTTCTTCTTCTTTTTGGAATTCACCCTGCTCAATTACTAAACAAAATTCTCCTCTAATTTCTTCTGATTGCGACCATGCAATTGCTTCCTCTACTGTACCACGAATAAATTCTTCATATAGCTTGGTCAATTCTCTGCATAAAGTGATCTTTCTATTACCAAGTATATCCATTATTAAAGTTAATGTTTCTTTTAAACGGTGTGGAGATTCATATAAAAGAATCGTACCTGGAATAGTCTTAAGGAAAAGTAATTCTTTTTTCTTCTCCTTTTTTTGTCGATTAAGAAATCCATAAAAATAAAAGGGATGTGTCGGAAGACCTGAAGCAATAAGTGCTGTTAATGCCGCATTGGCTCCTGGAAGTGGAATAACTGGAATTTCTTGAGCAATCGCATCTATAACTAGTTCATATCCTGGATCTGCAATAGTTGGCATCCCTGCATCACTTACTAAGGCAATAACTTTTTCTTCTTTTAAAGCTTGTATTAGCTTCTGGCCACTCGTCTCTTTATTATGCTCATGATAACTAACCACAGGTGTAGTGATTTCAAAATAGTTACAAAGCTTTTTTGTATTACGTGTATCTTCGGCAGCAATAACATCTGCCTCTTTCAGAATCCTGATTGCACGAAAACTCATATCTTCTAAATTCCCAATAGGAGTAGGGACTAGATACAGAGATCCTCTTTTTTCTTTATAGCTTTTTTGTTGCTTCATTTCCTTCACCAAGCTCCTTCTTTAGAAACTGCTCTTTTTTCTTTCTCCCTAATTGTTTAAAGGCATACTCTTGTTGCATGGCTTCCTGTTTTGTTTGGAATTCCTCCTGATAAATAATCGCTACTGGCAAACGCCCTCTAGTATATTTTGCCCCTTTTCCGGCATTATGTGTATTCAAACGCTTTTGAAGATCATTTGTATAGCCTGCATAATAGCTTCCATCATTACAAATTAGTACATAAAAATAATGCTTCTTACTTTCCATATAAAATTTTACTCATTTCCTCTGTATAATTGTTGCCATCTTTATAAACAAATAACGGAGGTAAAACTTTTAAGTCCGGTTTGCCATCTTTTATCGCTTCGACTAGCAAAATATTCGCTTCCTTCCCTGCTTTTGGATAAACGAATCGTATACGCTTTGGCTCCAATCGATTTGCTCGCATTAATGTAATGATATCTAATAATCTTCCTGGTCTATGGACAAAAGCCACTTTTCCACCTTGTTTAACTAATTGGCTAGCTACACTAATGGAGTCCTCCAACGTACAGAGGAGTTCATGCCTCGCAATAGCAAGATGCTCATTTATATTAATCTCTTCTATAGAATTAGTCTTCTTAAAGTAAGGGGGATTACACGTAACTGCATCATACTTCTCCGATCCAAGGAAGCTAGGGGCATTCTTAATATCACCATGAATCATTTTAATTTTCTCTTCTAACTGATTATACTGTATACTTCGATTCGCCATATCATATAATCGTTCCTGTATCTCGACTCCTATGATTTCTCCCTGTGTACGAAGTGATAAAAAAAGTGGAATAACCCCATTGCCACTACATAAATCGACTATCTTCCCTTTTTTTAAGGGAATACCTACAAAATCAGCTAATAATACTGCATCTAACGAGAATGAAAATACGGATGGACTTTGGATAATCCTTAAACGTTCATCCAATAAATAATCTAATCTTTCATCTCCAATTAATGGTACCACTACCTTTAACCTCCATTTATTTATTACCTACATAGAAAAAGAGATGTCTCAAGAAGAAAGAGTCATCCCATCCAATACAATTGGTTGTATTGCTTATTTTCACTGGGATTATTTTCTTTGAGACATCCTTATTTTTTATTAAGAAACGACAAACAAAATAGACAATCACCATCTTTTCGGGGACTCCCAAAATGAAGATTACAAATATGGAAACCTTCTTGATACAATCTTGCGAGGTTATCATATCCTTCCCCTATATCAATGTTTTTTTCCTCTATCATCTTACTTTGTTTTGCGTTTCTTTTTTTCTGATTATCCTGTCTTGATTCTTTCTCTCTTGGTATATCCTCTAAATGCTTCCTTAGATTCTCATTTTCTAGCTTCAACCTATTATTTTCTTCAATAAGTTCAGCTACATGCTGTTTAAGATCACCTAATTGCTTATATAAATTACCAATTTGACTTTCCATATTTATTACTGATTCAAAAACTTCTTTTTTATCCACTCTTCCACCTCATTAATCTGTGGATTGAACTGAAACAGCATCTTCTTGCAGTATTTCATCTAATGTATATTCAAGCACTCGTTCTTGTTCAGAAATTTCCACTTGGAGTACACGTTCTAAAATATTTAAACCAACAACTTTTCCCTTTCCATCCGGTGTATTAATCCAGTCACCTAAGTCAGGTAAAAGTTCTTTTGCAGCTTCATAATCATCATTTTCATATTTTAAACAACACATTAATCGTCCACATAATCCAGAAATTTTTGTTGGATTTAAGGAAAGGTTTTGATCTTTTGCCATCTTAATAGATACTGGTTCAAAATCCCCTAAGAAAGTTGAACAGCAAAGCATCCTTCCACAAGGACCAATGCCACCTAACATTTTCGCCTCATCTCTAACCCCAATCTGACGAAGCTCAATTCTAGTTCTAAAAATGGATGCTAAATCTTTTACTAATTCCCTAAAATCTACTCGACCATCTGCGGTAAAATAAAAAATGATTTTATTACGGTCAAATGTATATTCTACATCAACCAATTTCATCTCTAATTCATGTAGCGTCACTTTCTCACAGCAAACATCATATGCTTCTTTGGCTGCGAATTTATTTTCCTCTACAATCATTTGATCTTTCTGATCCGCAATTCTTAATACTTTCTTTAAAGGTAAAACAACGTCATTTTCATCTACTTTTTTCGGGCCAATTACTACTCTCCCGAATTCTACACCCCGAACAGTTTCAACGATGACAAAGTCTCCCTTTTGGATAATTAATTCATTTGGATCAAAATAATATATTTTTCCAGCTTTTTTAAAGCGGATTCCTACGACATCATACAACTGAAGATCCCTCCTGCAGCTTTAGCACCAGCTGCTCCATCAATAACTGTGGATTCATATTCCCTTGCAGCTTTCGCTTTGCTTCAAAAATAGCTGTCATTTGTTCCGTTAAGCGCCTATTAGAAGTTCTTAAGGCATATGCCTCTAGACGTTCTTTCTCGCCAACGTATACAATCTGATCGTGCTTGCCAAGCTGTATATATAATAAATCTTTATATAGTAGCAATAATAAATCGAGCCCTCTATCAAACTGATCTTTTTCTTTAAAATGTGAAAACCAGTCTCTTTGAAGAGCCACTAATGCTTCTAATGGGGTTCTATTCAGAACCTCATATAATTTTACCACTATTTTTTGTGCTTGTACAAACCATTCATCTGTACTTAGAGTCAATGCTTCTTCAAAACTATTGGTAATCTCCGCAAGCAAAGGGGCTTCATTTGGTTTAATTCCATTTCTTACTAGTTCTTTTGCCATTTCATTTGGGGATAATGGTTTAAAGGAAAGTGTTTGGCATCGAGATAAAATAGTCGGCAATATTTGCTGAATTTGTTCCGTTAATAGAATGGCAGTTGTTTCTGCATTAGGTTCTTCCAAAAATTTCAACAAACTATTAGCTGCATTGGTGGTCATTTTATCTGCGTGAACAAGAATGTAAACCTTTTGATTTGACTCCACCCCAGTTTTTGAAAATTCTTCTTGCAGGCTTTGTATCTGATGTTTTTTTATTGATAATCCATCTGGTTCAAGCAAGTGAACGTCTGGATGATTTCCATTATTTATCCTCTTGCAATTAGAACATGTTTCACATGGAACATATCCTTTTATACTATTTTCACATAAAATACTCTTTGTGAGAACAAGACTTATTTCCCTTTTCCCCGTACCTTTCATTCCCTCAAAAAGGTAAGCATGTGCTAGTCGTTCTTTTTTTAAGCTGTTTTTCAGCATCTTTAAAACAATGGGCTGTGTCTGTTCAAGCTGTTCCCATGTTCTTGTCAAGACAATCACTCCATTACGTATATATATTAATCAGCAAACCTTTGATTTCACCAATTTTATCCAAAATATTTAAACTGTTTTTCTCTTTTGCTATTACTTCTTCTGTCAGTTCAACTAATTTATCATCTATGACATGTATAATACTTAAATCTCTACCCTGACCAAACTGATCCCAAGAATTATCTTTTTTCACTTCCATCCCATATTCAACAGCTTCCTTTACAAACTGTTTTACAAGGGATTTATACTTAGTCAAATCCTTTAGATTTTGAGATCTCCCCAACCTGTTACCAATATCATCAATGTTTTTCATTAATGTCTGAAGCTGTTCGATCTTCAATTTCTCGTTTTGTTGTTGGACATATCCTTGAAATTTCGAACCACCTAGACTACCTTTTGTTTCTATTTTAGTCCCTTCAGGCTTAATTCGAATGTCTTTATTTATCTTCATATTCTTCCTCCTGAAGAACGTTCTACTTCTTACTGGATAGCATAGACTACCATTATCCATTAAGCATGAAAGTACATCGGCAACTCGAAGCTAACCGATGTATGATTTAAAATTGCTTAAATTGCTCAACAGGTAATACAAAAACAGTTGCTCCTCCCACTTCCACTTCCACTGGATAAGGAACGTAAGAGTCTGCATTCCCTCCCATGGGCGAAACAGGAGCTACTAATTGATCTCTTGATTGACAATTATCTTTAATAATTTGCAAAGCCTTTTCCACACGTATATCTTCCGTTCCTATCATAAAGGTGGTATTTCCAGATTTCAAAAATCCGCCCGTACTCGCAAGCTTTGTCGCTCTAAAATTATTTTCAACAAGTGCATTAAGCAATTTATTGCTATCTTTATCTTGAATGACTGTTAGAATTAATTTCATTTTTATCCCGCCCCTTATTATAGTTTCCGAATGATTTTATAACTTGTTCCTATTATAGCAATAAATGCAAAAACAAACAGCTGAAAGGAAAAATAATTCCTCAGGCGCATTGTCAGCACTCATTCTTTAGAAGTAATAGATTTACATGAATATTTTGTTTAAAGGTACCCATACTATTTCAGAAATTGATTAATAATCTCTACCGTATCTTGAAATACCTGCTCTAAAGGCTTAGATGCATCCACTTTAACAATTCTTTCTGGAAATTTCTCTATCACCTTATAATAGCCCTCTTGGACCAATTCATGAAATTCTATTTTTTCTAAGTCTAGACGATTGATCTCCCTATCACTAGTAGTGTTAATTCTCGCTAAACCAACTCGTGGGTCAAGATCAAAATAAATCGTTAGCTCCGGCATCACATCTCCAATAGCAAATTGATTAATCTCCCAAATTTCATCCATGTCAATTCCTCTAGCAAACCCCTGATATGCCAAAGAGCTATCAATAAAACGATCACATAGAATAATTGCTCCACTGTTTAAAGCTGGTATTACTTTCTCTACTAAATGCTGTCTTCTTGCAGCTGCATAAAGTAAAGCTTCTGTTCTAGCATCCATTTCAGTATGCTTGGGATCTAATATAATACTTCTAATTTTTTCAGAAATAGGGATTCCACCTGGTTCTCGCGTCTTAATAATCTGCTTCTCTTGCTCCTGGTAATAGTTTAACAACATATCAATAATCGTTGTTTTCCCTGCTCCCTCTGGTCCTTCTAATGTAATAAAGAGCCCTTTTGTCACCGTATTGTCCTCCTAAAGCTGTCATTTCTCGAAAATTGTAATTTTATTTTCATAAATAGATGGGCTTCCTTGGAATCTCGCTCCATCTTTTAATAAGTTCTTTATTTGATTGATATGATACATCGTTATTTCCTCACCAGGCATTAGAATAGGGATTCCTGGTGGATACGGAATAATTGTTTCTGCACAAATAGCATGATGGGCATCATTTAATGATATTTCTCTTTTATTTCGTAAAGCTTGCTCTGTTTCACCAAGTTTTAATTCTACTATATCCTGCCCTTTTTTTATAGATGCTGACACTTTTCTTTCATAGGGAATCTCAGATAGGTTCTCAGACAATGCCTTTCTTACTTTAGTAATAATCTCATTAAGAGGAAATGCTATTTCTTTTTTTAGCAATGGAAAAACAAATAGTACATTATTAGAATCAGCTAATTCTGTATAAATCCCCTCTTTTTCTAATTGTTTTTGAAGAATAAAACCAGTTTTATCTACTGTCGATTGAATAGTAATTTTTAAGGGATCCCCTATATAAGGATAACCTAACACTTTTAGCTGTGAAACCTTTGCTAGCTCACTACGAAACAGACTAATAGTATTTTGCAGGTAATCCCAATCCTCCTCACTGTATGTTGCTAAATAGTGTCTAGCCTTATCTAAGGAAGCCATGATTAAGTAAGAGGGGCTACTGGACTGCAATATCTCCAGATAATATTTTACTTCATGCTCCTCTATAAAATCAGTATTATAGTGTAAGTATGCTCCCATGGTTAAGGCAGGAAGTGTTTTATGTGCGGACTGAACAACTAGATCAGCCCCCAATTGAACAGCTGATGGTGGAAATTTATCATTTCCTATAAAATGAGCACCATGGGCTTCATCAACTAAAACACAAATTCCGTTAGCATGGGCTAATTGAATGATTTCTTCTAAATTTCCAATCATACCATAATAATTAGGAGACGTTAGGATAAGTGTTTTCACTTCAGGAAATTGAGCAATCGCTTGCTTTACGGTTCTTTCTGAAAGGACTGTTTCCACCTTCCATTCTTCCTCATAATCGGGACTTAGAAAAATCGGTTTTGCTTTAGCAAGCTTTATTCCATTCATTACTGATTTATGACTATTCCTTTGAACAAATACTTTATCTCCTTCTTTTAAAGAGGCAAGTATCATAGCTAAATTCCCAACAGTACTTCCATTTACAAGAAAATAGCTTTTTTTCACTCCATAAAGATCTGTTAATAGTTTCTCTGCATCACCAATAACGCCCATAGGAGCATGTAAATCATCTAGGTCATTAAGCTCCGTAACATCAAATTTCCATAATTGTCTTCTCCATTCCTCGTCATTATAAGAAATCAATTCTCCATTCTTATGGCCTGGCACATGAAAAGATATATTATTTTCCGACTGAAACTGTAAGAGTTTAGAATATAATGGTGTTTTTTCTTGCAATAGTACTCCTCTTTTCTTTTTTCTCTCTATTTATAGTATCACTTTTTTGACTATCTTATCATTGCCTAGCTTTAAACTTGCTAGAACGAAGTAAATAAGTGATTGATAGACTTTGAGAGTCAATGTATAAATGATTACTAAAATGGTTAAAATAGTTTCTATGGAGGTGGAGAAAAAATGGGGAAATATCATACCCAATCAATTAAAGGGGAAAAATGTCTTATATGTGAAAATAATAAATTAGAAGGAATTCATCTCTTTCAATCTTTTATATGTATGGACTGCGAGAGAGAAATCGTCAACACCAAAACAAGTGATCCAAAATATCAATTTTTTGTTTATCAAATGGGAAAAGCACGGATTTTACAAGAAAGACGCCAAGCCTAATCTTTGGATGAATAATCTATCTAATAATTAGTAAACTATAAAAAAACAAGCATCCACCAAAGTAGATGCTTGTTTTATTCGTGCCTGGCGACGTCCTACTCTCACAGGGGGAGAACCCCCAACTACCATCGGCGCTTTAGAAGCTTAACTTCCGTGTTCGGTATGGGAACGGGTGTGACCTTCTCGCTATCG
>NZ_JBQKKM010000034.1:0-57773 GCF_052116745.1 Niallia sp. Sow4_A1
CTTCCTTGGTCAACGACACTACCAGTGTCTTGTATTTCATTTAAAAAACTTAACTAAATAATAACCCAGGCCCCATCTAAAACATAGGTGGGGTCTATTTGACGCTTACTTTTCTTCCAGTATCCAAATTGATGATAACTAACCCCATTGTCCTCACACCATTTAGCTTGGGATTGACCACTCGCTTTGTAGTCAGAAATTCTCTGTTCCCATTCTTTACGTAGTTCTAAATTATGGCTTCTGGTCATGAAAAAACCTCCTCAAATATTTATTTGAAGAGATTATCTCAAAGATTCTTCTATTTGAATATGTGGGAGGAGTTTGACGCTTACCTTCCGAATATGGATATAACCGATGAAGCAGCATTAGATAAGTTAATGCCCTGGTCCTCAACATTACCAATGGTTTGTCAAGCCTTCCAGAAGAAGTAACTAAAGCATAACAAATCCCCATCTAGACGTGTAGGTGGGGATTATTTTACGCTTACTTACATAAAATTATGAGTTAGCGAAACAAAAGCACCCAGAACGCTGGACACGTTCAACTAGAGACTGGAGTGCACATGATTCGGTGGCATTAAATCCTATGAAAGAAAAAACAGAAAAGGATGAAACAAAATAGCCTCACTACAACTAAGCTTGAAACTACCCTTTTCCTTCTCATCAAGCGAAGCGCGGTAGTAACCCCTAAAGTTCTTACACTAGCAAACAAGTGAAATGCGACAACTATCTTGACAAACACCGGGGTATCATAAAACTTACTATACTAGTACTATTCCAATTAATCTCTACTAAATAAATCTCTAGTATAGACTTTCTCTTTCACATCTTCCAAATCACTAGAAAATCTATTAGCAACGATAACATCAGAGATTTTTTTAAACTCATCAAAGTCATTAATGACTCTAGAATTAAAGAAAGTCTCTTCCTGCAATGCAGGTTCATAAACAACAACTTCAATACCTTTTGCTTTAATACGTTTCATAACACCTTGTATAGCTGATTGTCGGAAGTTATCAGAGTCCATTTTCATGGTTAAGCGATAAATTCCAACAACTTTAGGGTTCTGTTTAATAATCATGTCTGCTACATGATCTTTTCTTGTTCTATTAGCATCAACAATTGCAGTCATGATATTGTTAGGTACATCTTCATAATTAGCTAACAGCTGTTTTGTATCTTTAGGTAAACAATAACCACCATATCCAAAAGAAGGATTATTATAATGTGTTCCGATTCTTGGATCTAAGCCAACCCCATCAATGATTTGCTTGGCATCTAATCCTCTTACTTCTGCATAGGAATCAAGTTCGTTAAAGAACGCTACTCTCATTGCTAAATATGTGTTAGCAAATAGTTTAATAGCTTCTGCTTCGGTTGAATTTGTAAAATGGACGTCAATATTTTCTTTTTTAGCACCTTGTACCAATAAGTCTGCAAATACTTTTGCTCTTTCTGATTGTTCTCCTATTACGATACGAGATGGATATAAGTTATCATAAAGTGCTTTACCTTCTCTTAAAAATTCAGGTGAGAAGATGATATTATCAGTTTCAAACTTTTCCTTTATTTTCTCTGTATAGCCAACTGGAACAGTAGATTTAATGACCATTATAGCATCTGGATTAATTGATAGTACATTAGCAATTACTGCTTCTACTGTTCTAGTATTAAAATAGTTTTTTTCTGAATCGTAGTTTGTTGGTGTTGATATAATTACATATTCAGCATCTTTAAATGCCATGTAATTGTCTGTTGTTGCTGTTAAATTTAAATTTTTTGTAGCTAAATATTCCTCGATTTCATTATCAATTATCGGAGACTTTTTTATATTGATTAAATTTACTTTTTCTTGAATGATATCGAGAGCAATAACTTCATTTTGTTGAGCTAATAGAATTGCATTAGATAAACCTACATAACCTGTGCCTGCTACAGTTATTTTCATTTGGCTATCCTCACTTTTTATGAAAATTAGTACATTCAAAAATAATTATATAAATTATTGATTCATTTTTTACAATTTATAAATACTTGTAATCAAATACACCCAATAAATTCACATATTCTAGCAAAATGTACTATAAAATAATTCCTCTTATTTTTTTATTAATTTATATACACCTCTTTTTATTTTACGTACTGATTTTATTAATATTGAGGGAGTAATTAATTTATCATATTCTTTTATTTTAGGGTTCATATAATCTATAAAAACATTGAAATTATTTACTTTAAGAGCCTCTTTATATGCTTTAAAACTCTCTTGAGAAAGTGAAGTTCTTTTTTCATATATCACTTTTCGTTTTGAACTGATTTTATTACTTGCCTCCACTCTTTTTTTAGGTCTCCATTCTTTATTCTGATCTTTAAGATACAAACGATAGGATAATCCCTGTCTTCTATGACGAAAACCACCTGCTTGTGATTCGTACACCATTCGAGCACTAATTTCCTCTACGTGTATCTTGTCCATATTATCATCAAAGATTTTTTTTATTATTGGATTTCTTATAACAATTACGTTCGTACCCAAGCTGTCCTTCGAATATTTTGGTAGCCATGCATCTCCAACAGTAACATCAGCTGTTTCTGCTAATACATCATCACAAAATTCACAAGCATTATATTTAAATAAACCGTGTCCCCAATTTCCCACATATAGTTCTCTTCTTGGAGCACTATAGTTTATATTATTACCATCCTGTTTTCCTTTAACTTCTACACCATAATCATTCGCATATTGTCCATTTAATTTTTTCCTGAAATCTATATCTGTTAATTTATCAGGTTCAATTCCTAATTGCCATCCCATAGATTTAGCAAACATATCACTTTTCAAATGCCCACAAACCAAGCCGATTGTATATTTAATTCTCTCTTTTATAATAAAATCCTTATCAGCTAATAATCTAATTGATTTTATAAAACAAGGTATTCCTATTAAAGCATATCTACCTTTATTTTCTTTTACAAATTTTATTACTTTAGACATCTCTATTGGATAATATTTTGATTTAGCTCCATTGTATAACTGTTCCTCACTATATGAGACTTGATATTCAAATAATGCTTCCCCTTGTCCATTTGATGCCTTAACATGAATAATCCCATCAACTAACTTGTTTTCTAATAATTGCTTTGCAATCCAATTTCCCATGCCACCAGAACTTCCCTTTTCTCTAAATTCCCCTTCCTTCACATACCCTGCATAGTTTTTCAAATAATATCCAGTGAATTCGTTATATTTACTGCCTTCTACTTTTCCGAATTTTTCCTTACCAATTTCTGTTTCATTTTTACTATCAGAAAACGGACAAACCGTTAATACATTAATATCTGTATCTTGATTTTGTATATCCCCATTTAAAACGGGACTATATTTACCATTTTGATCTAATTGCATTTTAAATGGAGAGCCTTTTATACTCGCACATATTCCACAACCAATACAATAATCATTATCAATAACTTTATCCTTTAGGTCATTTATATCTTGATTCAAAAATCACACACCCTCACTGATTATCATCATAAATATTATTTTCTACTTTTTAATGTAGCTAGGCTTCTTTTTCTCGTAATTTGTTGGACGAGGTGTTTCTCATAATTATTTAATCCCAAAAACCACAATAGAATAAAATAGATAAATGAATATAAGACTATATTTATTATTAAATTGTAGTGAAAATACAGATTAATTCCATATCCCAAAATTAGAGAAATACATACTGGCAATAAAATGTGCAGTATATTTTTCCAGAATAAAGGAATGTTTAGCCCAATTTTCCTGTGATAAAATATATTCATAATCAAAGCATTGCCTATTAAATAAGAAATACCTGTTCCAAATGCCGTACCGATACCACCATATATTTTTGATAAGGGAATAGTTATTATAATATTAAATATTGCTATACAGATTAAAATAACCGATCTAAATCCCTGCATATTTTTCGCCTGTAAAATTGATAAACATATATTTTGAATTAAGGGAATAGTTATTGGAATCATAATGAACAATACCATATAATACGCGCTAACATAATCATTCCCAGCCCATAATCCAATGAATTGGTACCCAAATAAAATAAATCCGGTTAATATATATGACATTATTACAAATTGGATTCTACTATATTTAACCAAAAAAGCAGTTAAAGCTTCATTACTAGAGTTCTTCGCTACCATAATTGATATTTTCGGTAAAAACAATCCGCTTAATGAGGTCGAGAATTGCAAATATAATTTAATAAATTGTATGGCAATTGCAAATATCGCAACCATGGATGTTCCCTTAACCGAACCTAAAATAAGTTGCCCTGTATTCCAATTTACTTGATCTACTATAATTCCTAGAAAAATAAAGAAAGAGTACCCTATTATTTCTTTTAATAGCTTAAAATCCATTTTTCCAAAATAAAATTTCACCTGCAGAATTTTAAAGCTATAATAAACATTAAATAACAGACATAAAATATTAATAACTGTAGAAACAATTACCATAGTAATAGATCCAAAGTTATAAAATAGAAAGGGCAGTGTGATAAGAGGAATACTCAAAGTACGTATAATTGCAACAATTTTTACTATTCCAAATCTCTCATATGCTTGCATAACTGATCCAAATATAGAAAGTGGAAAAGATAGTGCAAAATTAAAAGTAAGTATTATGACCATTATTTTTGCTTTTTCTATTTCTAGTTGTGTCAAACTCTGACCAAAAATATTATCTAATGCACGAAGAATAATCAGACCAACTAGGATAGTCAGAATTCCAATTACAGTATATATTATAAAAAACATCCCATTAAGCTTTGATTCTGAATCCTTATTTCCAATTGCTCTATTCCTAGCAGTGAATCTTATAATTGCATTCCCTAGCCCCAAATCCATAATACTTAAATATGCAGATAAGGAACCTATCATAGAATATAATCCGTACTCAGATTGCCCCAATAATTTTAACATTACTGGGGTATACAAAAGAGCAATTAAAATTGATATTATTACTGACGCATATGAAAGTATTGCTCCTATTTTCAACTGGTTCACTTTTAATACACTTCTCTTTCAGGAATATCAAAAAACAATTATTTTCAACAAAAGTGAGAAACATAATGTTTTATAAATTTACATTTAAATCAAACTATATTTTTTATTTAACTTGAAGTGATTCTTTTAAAAAATCAATAGCCCTTTTCCGTTCGTTTTCTAATATAGATTTTGTATGAGTATAATCAATTTTAAAAATTTCTTCGTTTGTAATATTTCGAATTGTTCTTGATTCAAGTTTAAAAGTAGACAATAATGTATCTATTCTTGAATTCATAGATAATACTGTACCTTCTCTTGGAAAAACAATAAATGGGGTTTCTAACAATATAGAAAAGACAACACCATGAAATGAATTAGTACAAAAAACACTCGCAGAATTAATAAAGTCAACAAATTCACTAGGTCCTGCTATAAAAGTTTCTTTATCTTTTACATCTGCTAAGTTAATTATTTCAAGGTTGTTGTTTTCTGCTATTTCCCTAATTAATTGTTTATTTTTTTTTGACTGAACACCTAAAAAGTACGTAAGTAAGTAATTTTTATTAATTGGTCTAGTTTTTGATTTTTTTGAAATCGATAGCCACTTTTCTTTTGTTAGCATCATAGTAGGATCAACCAATACTGTAGCATCCTTTTTAGTTAATTTACTTACTATTTCAGCTCCAGCTTGCTCTCTTACAGAAATTTTATTCATTTCTGAAATTAACCTTGTGTATTCTTGAATAAATTCTTTTGGTATATCTGACACTCCAAAACTTGCTGCATAAGAAATTCTCTTTTCACTAGGTGCAAATGTTAAAAAATCAATTGTAGAAAATCGTCTATCTGAAAATGTTGGATTCCAAACTTGATCACTACCAGTAATGAAATAATCATAATTATTTCCTAAGTCATTAGGAATAGATGCTGCTGTTATAAAATAATCTGTTTCCTGAATGTAACTATTTGTGAATTCCTTAAATGCATTCAATCTTTCTGGCTTCATAGCTTTAGCTCTTCTATTATATAAATACTTTTTGAGCTTAGTATTGAATTTTAACGATATTTCACTTGGAGACAACCCCCTTATATTTTTTATTTTATCTAAAGAAGACATTTTGTTATTTCTGTTTGTTTTATGAATTACTGTTTCTACTGAAAAACCTAAAGACTTCAAGACTTCTTGAGAAGCATAGTTTTGCAATCTATTTCCATAATTATCATAATCATTAATTGTTAATATTGCGATTTTTTTCATATTAACTCCTTTCTAAACCCCTTCTAAATTAACTCTTGCATTTTATAATTCCATTTTTTAAAAATAACTTCTTCCTTAAATTCTTGAGTTCTTTTTAAGCCCTTTTTCTGAAAAGCCTTTCTTTTCTCTGGATCCTCTAAAAGCATATTTAGCTCTTGAATAAATTCTTGAATATTATTTTGTTCAATTAAAATACCATATTCTCCATTTTTCAAAATATCTCTAGGACCAGAATTATTAAAACTAATTATAGGTAAACCGAAAGTCATTGCTTCAGTTATTACTAAGCCAAATCCTTCCCATCTAGATGTAGATATGAAAACTGAACCTGATAGATATAACTCACTCAATTCTCTAGTATTAAGATTTCCTTTTAAAATAACTATATCTTCCAATTTATTCAATTTAATCATTTTTTTAAACTTATTTTTATCTGGACCATCTCCAGCAATTAAAATTCTCCAGCCATTTTTTATATTCTTGGCAATTTCAATCAAATGATCTAGTCCCTTTTGCCTAATTAATAACCGACTAACAAATATAATATATTTACTTTCTATATTACTAAGTTTATTCTCTTCATTTTTTATAGTTATCGGATTATATATGCAAACTGAGTTTTTATTTATATTACTAAACTGTTTTTCATCATTCTCGGATAGACAAATTACTACATCAGCTTGTTTCACTCCTGAAATATAATCATTTTTATAAGCTTTATAATATTCTTGCATATATATATCAAATTCATTATGTTGCCATGCAATAATTTTTAGATTAGGAATCTCTTTTTTAAATGCAGGAATAAGGGCTGTAAGTCTTCCTTGATTCATAATTAGTATATCAGGTCTGGACTTTCTCAAGTAATTTACTAAATCGTTTGTTGGTTCTTTTAAAATAGAATTTAGGTTATAAGTTTTTTTTATTAAGTGATACCTATATTTTAATATTTTTTCAAAAACCTTAATTCTAAGTTTACGTTTTTTTACTATCTTTGGAATGCCTATTTCTTCATTAACTTTATAATAAAATGCGTTTTCTCCTGAGAAATCTATTAGTGAAACTTTATTTCCATTATTTTGGAGCGTGTTTGCCAATTCAGTAGTAACCCTTTCAACTCCTCCAACACTAAAAGATTCATTTATAATACAAATATTCATACGGTACTCCTTTTTCCCAACTTAAATTTATTTCATTAATAAAATTTAAAATAATTACATAAAAGTTTATTATGATTTTAGTGAACAAAATTTATGCCGAAAATTTTGTTCTAACTGATTGATTTCCCTGTACCTTATTTAAGCAGAATTAAGTAACTTCTTTTTCCTTTTATTCATTCTTAAAACTTAACCAGATACCCATATTTCTTACAAAATAGTCATACTTCTATAACGTACTTCCAATATATTAGTTTGTGTTCGGTGTTTTAAATATAATTACACTTTAATGTTGAATCATTTCAATGAATTAAACGTTTTATGCAATTTATTTAAAGTATTTAAACTGAAAGTTATTTTTAACCATATCACTATTAATTGTTTTAAATTTATTATCTTATATCTCGATGCCTTAAATAATAATTGATACGCTTCAAATTTTTTTCCACTTCTCCCCATAAATGGTGCAACAACTTTGACCATAAATGCTAGTTCACAAACTTTAGATATTTTATTTTGACTAGAAATCCATTTAATCGAATCAATATATTTATTCTCATTACTCATTCTATCTTTCCTATATTCTATATTCCATATAGATAATGGTTTATTTACAAATATAATTTTAGCATTATATTCTTGCAATCTATTACAAAAATCCCAATCTTGATGTCTTTTTAAATGTTCATTAAAAAGAACCTTCTTAGCTAACGATCTATGAATCATAATAGTACTAGTTTGCATAACTCCATCTTCTAAAAAAAGATAGTCTAATACATTTTCATCTTTTTGAATTCCCCTTTTTGGCATCACAATTTTTGATGCCCCTCTATTTGCGATTAAAGATGTATAGCTTACTATATCCTCTCTATTTGGGTAAGTATTCATAATATGTGATATTTGTTCTTCTAATTTTGTCGGTTTCCATTCGTCATCAGAATCTAAAAAAGCAATATACTCACCACTACTTTTTAAAATACCTGTATTCCTTGCCTTTGAACCATTCATATTATATTCATGTTTAATAAATTTAACTCTATTATTCTTAATATTTTTTATTACATTTTCTGTATCATCTATTGAAGCATCATCTACTACGATTACTTCATAATTTTTATAAGTTTGAGCAAAAACACTATCTAACGTTCTTAATATTATACTAGCCCTATTATACGTTGGAATAACTACACTAATAAGAGGAGTATATTGATTATTCATAAAATCACCTTTTCACTAAATTACGTTTAACTAAATTAGTTTGTATCATATAAAATTAAAATTATATTTGTTTGTTTAATAAAATCTCTATAAAGTATATATTTTGTTACCTATTTAAAGTTTAAAAGGTCATTTTATTTTTATATATACTTAATATCGCAATCATTATAGGTACTAATACCAATTCATGCCTTAAAAAAGAACCTAAATCCGGTTCAAAAGTAGCCTGCGTTAATAAAAATCCTAATCCTAGTGAATAGAAAAATTTTATAGTATTTTCTAATCTTCTATTATTGATAATTGTCTTTTTATAAATCTTTACAAATAACACTATATTAAAAAAATTCCAAATTACAAATACAAAGCTTAATATAGATAAACTACTCAACACAGAAAATGGAAAAATTAAATTCGCTACTATAATAATCCAATTTAAAAAATCAGTTATGCCTCCTGTATTAATAAACGTATTAGAAAACATAGTAGTAGCATCTACCGATCCATCTCTAAATGCATTAACCCCAACCCTATTATCGCTTAGCGGAGTACTAAATACATTCACCATTAAAAAGAACATTAAATATACAAATATTGTTATACAAGAACGGATTTTTAAATTTTTTAATATCTTTACATTTTTTACATTAAATACAAGAATATAATTAATCGAAGTAAAAACCAGCAATATAAACCAATATTGTCTATGATATAACGCATAGATACTCATTATTAAAAAAATAATAAATAATCTTTTTTTACTTACATCCTTCTTATATACAAAAAGGACTATAAAAGACATAATTATAAAAGGAATAATATCCTTACATAATTGTCCTAAATAAATGGGAATAGGGATATTCCAGACAAATAAAGATACAATAGTTAGGTAATTTAATTTTTTATTCAATTTTAAAAATATTGAAACAAAACATATATATGCTAGTAAGTAGATTGTGATTTTTTGGAATATAGTATTTTTAATTAAAGCAATTCCAGTAAATATATAAAAATTCGCAATATTAGTATAAGATTCAAAAAATTCTAATTTAACGTCATCAGATTCTTGTAAGTTTACAATGAATCTTTCAATGGTTATAGCATCATAAAAATATTTACTAGGTAATATAGAACTTCCACTTACAACAATTAAAATCCCTTGTAAAAAAAGTAATACAGCTATAAATATTCCAAAATATAAAGTTTTTTCACTTTGTATTCTATATCTATTCATGAGTTTTTCCTTTCTCTTATTCTTTCCTTTAGAATAGTATTTATCATATATTACAAAGTGTCATAGTAATAATAATTCTTGTTTTAGCTTATACTTTTTTAAAAAAGTGAATAATAAATCATGCTTTATTATTTATATTTAATGAAAGAACAAAATACATCATTTTGTTCTTTTTTTAATTAATTATTATCATATAATACTAGTAATTTCCTCATCATTTGATCAACGCTAAATTTTTCTTTATAAAATTGATATGAACTTTTAGCCAATTTCTCATATAGTTCAGAATTTAAAATAATACTATTCAAATACTCAATAGCCGTTGAGAAATTTTCAAAATCATATAAATAACCATTTTCACCATTTTCAACTAAATCAGTATGACCTACGACATTACTTAAGATAAGAGGCAATTTATACGACATTGCTTCAACAACAGAAAATGGTAAACCTTCATACTCTGAAGTTGATAAATAAATATCAGCCTTATTAAATAATATATTTTTTTCTTTCACAAATCCGATAAACTTAATTTTTTTTTCTAATTTATTTTGTTTTACTTTTTCTCTTATATCATTTAAATACTTTCCATTACCAGCCCAAATAAACTGAATATTATCATTTTTACTCACGATGGGTATTGCAATTTCTAAAAACTTATAGGGGTCTTTTTGATCATCTACTCTTGCCAAATTAACAACAGTAAATATGTTTCTCTCATCATATTCATCTGACTTTTTGGGTTCAGTTACTCCATTGAAAATAACAATTGATTTATCTTTGCTTACTAAATTAAACTTAAGTGCCTCTTCTTCCTCACTTTTGGAAACATGTATAACCGTTTCACAAATATTATTAATCTTTTTTTCTATTCTTCTAGTAATATATTTTAACAACTTATTCATTGATTTTAATGAGTAATAACCATGAGGAGTGTAAATATAAGAAACATTCTTATTAAAAAATGAATATAAATATATTAGTAAACCTGAAAAAGTGCTATTTGCATGAATAATATCAATCTTATTATCCCTTACATATTTATTTAAGTTTTTTAATGCTTTATACAATTTAATAGGAGACATACCAAATGATAAATTGTCATCAACTTGATAATTTTTATTAATATTAATATCATTTTCTAATCTTTTAGAACTAATAAGAATATTAAAATTATATGCCGGAAATTCCATTTTGTTTTCCACGATAACATCAATATAAGTTTTAACTCCTCCGCCATAAGCCTCACAAAGTAACAATATGTTCTTCAATTCTTTCCTCCTTATTAAAATTTAAAGAAGTAGATTATTAATAATTAAAATAAATAATTTAATATGCATCTTTAGATCCAAATAATATAGTAATTGTTTTAATAATTATTTTTAAATCAATTACTATATTTCTTTTGGAAATATACTCCAAATCCAACTCAACCATTTCTGAAAATCCAACGTTACTTCTTCCATTCACTTGCCATAATCCTGTACAACCGGGTACAACTAATAACCGTTGATTATCATAATTACTATATTCAGCAACCTCTCTTGGAAGTGGAGGTCTTGGTCCAACTAAACTCATATCACCTTTTAAAACATTAAACAATTGAGGTAACTCATCAAGGCTAGTTTTTCTAATAAACTTTCCAACTTTTGTTACCCGAGGATCATCCTTCATCTTAAACATCGCCCCAGAAACCTCGTTCAAAGCCAATAACTCTTTCAAACGATCTTCTGCATCAGATGCCATCGACCGAAACTTATACATATAAAACTCTTTCCCATCTTTCCCAACTCTCAATTGCTTAAAGAAGACCTTCCCCTTTGGATCTTCAAATTTGATCAATAGCGCAATGATAACAAAAAGTATACTTAGCACAACCAACCCACAGAACGAACCAATGATGTCTATCGCTCTTTTCATTACAAGGTAACTACGAGCTGTATTTACAGATACATTCTTTTTCTTTTCCAAATACAGAGATTGATCCTTATAAAACTCAGACATCACCATACCACCTATCTTCCCTTATTTTTTCTGTCTCTCTCTATGTAACTATCAGATAACTAACGATAAAATATAATCACTAGTACATTTTATCGTTAGTTATCTAGTAAACTTTCCTATTAAAATATCCCCAAAAACTTCTTTCTCTGTATCCGTTCAGGAATTTCCTTCATCACATTCTTATCTTCCAAAAGCAACTCTGCATTCTCTTTAAAAAGATAAACATAATCCACTCCAAAGTTCTCTTCCACCATATCTAATCCTTCCATCATCTTAAAACTACGATTATGGACATTATGCGCATCCGAAGCCAAAAAATGCGTCAAATTACTCTCAATCAACTGCTCCGAAAACTTCTTAACATTCTTCCCGAAATAACCAGCCACACTAGAAGCCGTCACTTGCGTCAACGCCCCATTTTTCACAAACTGATAAAGAAGATCAGGTTTCTCCTGCAATTCTTTATTTCTCTCTGGATGAACAATGATGGGAATGATTCCCTCTGTTTGCAGTTCATACAGTAATCTCTCTGCATATCTTGGAACAGAGGAAGAAGGAAACTCAATGAAAAGGTATTTTGTATGATTAAGTGTTAGAATCTCTTCCTTATAATAGTCTTCTAACACCTCACCATAAATTCTTACTTCCTGTCCAGGAAGTATCGTAAGAGGAATATTTTCTTGTTTTAAAACGGTGTTTAAGTCATTTACCTTTGTAAGGATAGAAGATTTCGGATTGATAAACTGGTTATTCTTATGATGAGGTGTAGCAATAATCGTTGTTATTCCTTCTTGAACAGCCGCTCTTGCCATCACTAAGCTATCTTCTATTGTCGCTGCCCCATCATCAATCCCAGGTAATATATGACAGTGAATATCAATCATCACGCTACACCTCTCTATTTTTAGTAATCTATTATTATTTCCCTATAACACTTCAAAAATAGTAACATTGAACTACTGATTCGTAAATAGCGAAGATTGTCGAATCTTGTCTACTTACTTGTTAATTTGTTCCATAGTAATAATAGTCACCTTTTTTGTCCGCTTTTTTATTATTTAGGACAACTCCTAATATTTTCCCAGAAGTCGCTGAAAGCTTTTCTTTCGTTTTCACAACTGCTTCTTTATCCGTTTTTCCACTACTAACTACTAATATACTTCCATGACAATGATTAGCGAGCACTTGTGCATCTGTAACGGCTAATACTGGTGGTGTATCAAATAGGACAATATCAAACTCCTCTAGAGCTCTCTCTAAGAAATGATTCATTGCACGGGAACCCAATAGCTCAGAAGGATTTGGTGGGATCGGACCACTAGGTAAAACATACAGATTTTTCTCTTCATTTTCATGAACAGCTTCCATTAAGCCTAATTGATTCGTTAAAACGGATGTTAATCCAGATGAATTATTCAAGTTAAATGTGTAATGAACAGTTGGTTTACGTAAATCAGCATCAACAAGCAGAACTGTTTTTCCTTGTTGAGCAAAAACAATCGCTAAGTTGGCTGTCGTTGTCGATTTTCCTTCTCCTGGTCCAGAAGATGTCACTAAGATAGAACGTATCTCTTCATCAATACTTGAATAAAGAATGTTTGTACGGATTGTTCTGTATTGCTCAGAAATAGGAGATTTCGGATCATACTTTGCAATAAGTTTTCTTCTATTTAATGCTAAACCGCCTTTTTTGCTTCTCTTACTTGCTGCCAAGTAAATCCCCCCTACTTCTTCCTTTTTGAGCCCCTCTTAACTTCGCTTCATGGCTTTCATCAATGGTTGTAATAGCACCTAATACCGGTAACCCTAGCAATTTCTCAATATCCTGTTCTGTTTTCAGGGTATTATCTAAGTATTCTAGTAAGAATGCTAAGCCGATCCCTATCATTAACCCTACTACCGCTGCGATCGCAATATTTAATGGTGGATTTGGACTGATTGGTGCTTGATTTTCTTGATCCTCTGCAAGTGGCAATACTGTCACATTGTCAATGGACATAATATTTTTAATTTCTTTTTCGAACACTTCTGCCGTTTTATTGGCAATTTGCAAAGCTACTGTTGGATCAGCATCCGTAACAGATAGAGTCATTACCTGCGAATTTTGCGCACTTTCCACAGTAATCTTACTATTCAATTCTGAAACACTCATATCTAAATTCAATTCTTCTTTTACAATATTTAAGATAGCCGCACTTTTTAGAATCACACTATATGTGCTAATCATTTGCACGTTTGCCTGTACTTCACCTGAATTAATGACAGCTGATGATTCCTCTTTCTTTTGGTTGACAAGAATTTGTGTTGAAGATTTATACTCCGGTGTAATAATGAAATAACTTACTATCCCACTTACAATCATTGCGATTAAAGTGATGGAGATAATAAGGGCAAATCGTTTCTTAAGTGTGTCGAATAATTCTTTTAGACTAATCGTTTCTTCCATGACTTCCTCCTAGAAAAAGATAAAAACTAAAAATATTATATCATATATCATTGCATATATTGTCATTTCTTGTCATAATTTTAATAGATTTGAATTACTACGTTTATTACTATACCAATTAATTGACATTTTTCCTATCTCTTTTTTATAAAAGGGAGAAGTTACCTACATACCTGTAAATTATCGGTATACTTAAATGAAACGATTATACTGAATTCCTGGAGGTTGAAATGAAAGCAGCTATTCTATCTATTCTTTCTATTGTTCTTGTTGTGGTTCTTATTATTGGAAATATTCATTGGAATATTCGAGGAGATAGTCCTTTATCACCGATTCACGATACACACGATTCAACGGTTTCCCAAGAAAAAAGTTCTAATTCAGAGAGCTACTTTAGCCTTGATTACTATATGGGCTTTGCTAAATCTTGGCCAGAACAAGCGCAACAAGTATTAGAAGCGAAACTATCAGACAAAAAGGTGTTTCATATTTTACTAGTTGGCTCAGATGCCATTGGCGATGAAAAGCTTGGTTTACTTACTCCTTTAAAAGAAGCATTAGCCAGTAAATACAATGAATATGTAACAATTGAGCGTATCGTTTATGACGGAACTACATCGGATTATGTAAGTGATGAAGCATATGAAGCTTTAATTGATAAAAAGCCTGATATGGTTATCTTTGAACCATTCTTATTGCATGATAACAATGTCGTGAATATTTCCACTACATTAACAAACATCAATGAAGTAATCAAAGAAACCAAAGAATCATTACCTGATGTTACGTTCGTTTTAATGCCAGCACACCCATTATATGATGCCAGTCTCTATCCTATGCAAGTTAGTGACCTAGAGAAATATGCCGAAGCTGAAGAAATTCCCTATTGGAACCATTGGGAAGCTTGGCCAGATCGTAAGGATAAAAAGGTTGAAGATTATTACAAGGAACTAGATGGCGATAAAACGATTGCGAATGAACAAGGGTTTGAAGTTTGGAGCGAGTATTTAGCTGATAAGCTTATCTCCGAGTAGTATCATCATTCGTTCTTTAATTATATATATCGATTCCTTACTAAGCGAGTAGTTACTCGCTTTTTTTTATTCATTTGTTTATATAACAACACGACTTTTTAACATTTTATATGGAAGCGTTATTTTATTTCTTCTATTATATATATTCTTTTTTCCATATTAAATTTATTTATGTCCACCCTCAGACTAAAATGGAAATAGAACATACTAAGAGGTGTTTAAGGGTTAGAAAAATTCGACTAATTATTTCAAAATAGAAATTTGGACAAATAAAAAAGATGCATCTCCCTGTTCGAAATAAGGAGATGCATCTTTATAATTAGTTAAATGGAAGAATAGGATAACTTTGAACATCAATATGTAGGCAGGAGTAAAATTTTTTATCATCGTTTATACGTCTTCCTGTTTAAATTCATCACTGATTAATTGATCCACCGTTATTCCTAATCTCTCCGCCACTTTTTCCAAAAACTGAAGAGATGGATTATTTTGTATACCTCTGTCTAGATTACTTAAATAGGTTTTGGATACTCCCGCTTCCTTTGCTAATCTGGAAATGGAATAACCCTTTCGTAACCGCAAATATTTAATTCTTTCCCCAATCATTGACTCTCCTCTTCTCCTTATTTATTATTTTTATCAGCCCTTCTTTTTTTAATGTAAGTAAGAATGAGTGTACTTGATTTTGGCATTCTTCTTGTGTTACATCATATTTGTCTAGTAGCTTGTTCACTAACTTTTCTATTGTAATGGGCTCCTTTATTATTCCCCAAATATCTCCGCCGATTACTCCTAGGTTATAGTATTTACTATTTGCTACACTTAGCATTACCTTTTCACCATTCATGTCACTTACTATTTGACCTGGTGTCTGCTCCACTGTACTGGTCATTTCAATAGTTATTTTTGTTTTACTCACTATTATTACCTCCATTAACCGTATGTAAAATCCATTCTGCTATATCATTTGCTGTAAAGCGTGATTCTGGCCTGATAATCTGAAATATTTTAATGGAATTTGCTAGTTTAGATGTAGTGGAAAAATGCCAGGGTAGTAAATCTAAAGGTTGAAGAAATATATTACGAAAGGTGTGAATATAAAGAGTTTGTAGTCTCTCTAAATTTAATACCTCTTTGTATTTTATCTCCTGTCTTCTTTCCTTTTTTAGTTCAAAAACTCCTGCTAATGGAAGAGAGCTATTCTCAAATTGAAAGGAAATAGGTACACTATATTTTTCTTCTCTATATGCAATTGTTTGATAGTTATCGACGTTCATATCAAAACTTTTTAGACTTTCCAGCCATAATTTCTGGTTTGGATATGAAGGCATAACTATAGATTCATTTGCTGTTGTTTCCCTTAGGGGAATAATGTCATCACTTATTAATTTATAGCCTCTTTCCATAAATGCTCTTGCTAAGGTTGATTTTCCAGCACCACATTCTCCCACTATCGCATAAGCTTTCCCATTAACATTGATAGCGCTACCATGCAAAGGAAGAATTCTTCTTTGCATAAGGAGTGCTCCCATGCAAGTACCTAACAAATAAAGACGAATTTCATCTTGCTTATTATTCGCTAATGGAGTGATATAGATATACCTCCCCTTCTCTATCAAAAAGATGGCAATGTTTGGCGCATAGAATAATACAGATTCTTTATCAAATACGAAATGGCTATTAGGAGTGGAAGTGGCTAACCATTGTTCTTGTAAATCTTTTTTTAAAATAAATATGTCTGGTTTTGATCGATTATCTATTTGTTTACTTAATTCCGGTAGATGAAATTCACTATAAATAGTAGAGCCAAATGCGAAATAATGATAGATAGTTTGGATAGTCGTCATAGGTCCCCCCACTTCTCCCTATTTCTATGTAGTAGAAAAGCCTCTACCTTCTAAATAATAGTCAGTGAGGCTTACATCATAAATTGAATTTAATATCGATGGATGGTGTTTATTAACTCCAGCCTAGATCACCCCATGCAGTTCCAGCTGGATACGTATTATCTAACGAGTTGTTATCAAATGTGCTAGCCATTGTTTTACTAACTTCTAATACTTCTAACTTAGGTGCTTTCCATTCTAATTTCTCCATTATATATTCACCTCCTTTCAGGACATTTTCTTCATAAAGCGAAATAGAATTATACTCCTCATTAATATTCGTATATCTGCATCCACTGCAAAATCTGTTCTAACTCCCGATTTTGCTTTATTCCAACCTTTTAATACTGCTTCTTTGTTCATATATGACCAAATCTCTTTATCCTTTAGCATAGCTTGTGCTTCTTGTAGGAATGAACTCCATTGAGGAATCATTCTGTGGACCCAATCTGTTCCCTGCACACCCCTTACTTGTTGATTTAAGCGGACTTTGTCTGGAAGATAGCCCTTTGTTGCTCTCCGAATAAGCCCTCTATCCATCCCATTTTGAACATATTGATCTTCCGGTATGGATAGACAATAACGGATAACTCGCAAATCATTTGTTGGATCGCGACTGATTATTCCATACTTTAAAGACAGCTTTCCAGAAAATGTATTAGTAGCATTCCAATGAAACAAGTCATCGAAATGTCTTTTTCTATGTTCATATGCGTTATTGCTCAAAAACCAGCCTGTTTCGCTTATTCCAAATAATCGCATACGGTCATAAACTCCCATTTTCTCTGCAAATTCTGGATGAACAAGCGGAGAAACGCCATTAGTAATCGCTTTATTTTTACTAAGAAGAGATGGAGGGAGTATTTCCTTTATTACCATGTTTGCAACTCTTCTTCTTGGTCGTTTAATCAGTCTACTATAACTAGTAATCTCTTGATAAAGCTTTAGCCAATTAAGCTGTTTTAATAATCTTGGAAAGTAATCCTGTGCTGATCCCCAAGAAATAGATAAATTCCCTCTATTACCATTTAATAAAATACCAATATCCTGTTTTTTTGCCTCTTCATAAATTCCATTGATCCAAAAAGTATTTTCAAAAAATTTATAAGGCATTTCCAAGGTATCCAAAAATGTATCGATGTCTGAATAGGAATCTTTTCCTGCAAAATCTAAATAATGATTGTCTATCCCTCCAATGAAATCCACCGTTTCTTTAATAAATGGTGTCTCATTGGACAGTAGACTCTTCGGCACGAATGGTTGAAAATCCTTAGGCGGTATATAGCTATATGTTGTTAAGGTACCATTCGACTTTTCTTTTAACTTATTGGCAGCAATACTTACCACTGATCCAGAATCCAATCCCCCACTCAATTGGGATCCAACTTTCTTAAAGGTACGTAATCTTGCTTCAATAGCTGTTTGATACACATCCATAAATGCATCGACATAGTCTTGGCTATTCTTGTATCTTATTGGTTGTATTTCTTGACTTAGTTGACTATACCTAAATTGTTTCAGATAACCACCTTCAACCATTAAATAATGAGATGGTGGTAATTGTGCTATTGCTTTATAAGGTGTAATTGCGACATTCGCTACATCCACAGCAGCAGAAATAGCTAAATACTCTACCAGCCATTCCTCGTTTAGTTCTTTTCTCACATTTGGTAGATTTAATAAAGGCTCCATTGTTGTTGAAAAGGAAAAACGCCCATCTTGATCGTTATAGTAAAGGGTTCGACTACCAGAAAAATCCCTTGCTGCAAAAAGCCTCTGTTTTGTTTTATCCCAAATAACAAAGGCAAAATCACCAATCAAATACTTAGGTGTTTCTTCTTGCCATTTTTCGTAGGCAAGGAGTATGAGCTGACTATCTGTAACATCTTTCCTATCATGAGCATCTATTTTTAATTTACTTATTAGTTCCGTTCTATTATCAATAATTGCGTCTGCGGTAATGACTAATTGTCTTTTCGGATCATAATAAGGAAGTTTTTCACCAATCGATTCAGGGGTAATCCATTGAGCATGGCATCCCATAAATATATGATCCATTGTAAAAACCTGAATATCATCAGCAGGAAATTGCTGGAACCCACTCATCATTAAATGAATATGTTCATCTGATACATGTTCATTTTTTTTATTATAAATACCAGCAATTGCACTCATTTTTTATCTCCATCCTATTATTTTTTCTCTATTAAGAACGTAATGATTATAAAAAAAGCCTTTGTAACAAAATAGTTCTTAATAAAGAACATATCATGTTTTTTATTACTATTCAACAAGAAAAATAGCGTTTTTGCTATTTTTTTTACTTAACGGTCATTTCCTTGATTATTTCTTCCCATTCAAAAGAAAAACGATAGATATCTTCTTCCACTAATTCACTGCCTGTTTGAACTTCAATGATTTCCATTGTGCTTGTCGCCCTTAAAGCATGTTTTGTACCTAAGGGAATATGGATAACATCTCCTGCACGAATATGTCGGAGTTGATCATCGATAACTAGGACTCCTTCTCCTTTAATCACTGTCCACACTTCGCTTCGTTTATAATGAACCTGATAACTGAGATTTTTTGCCGTATCTACACATATTCTCTTTGTTAACACTTCATTCCCTTCCTTATACTTCGTATGCTCTAAAACTTTATACCAGCCCCACCTTCTTTCTTCATACATGGGGCGTTCTTCTAGATCTTTTAATATTTCTTTCACTTTTGGACTAGATTCTTTTTCTGTTACAAGAATACCATCTGGACTAGCAGCTACCACTACATTATCCAGACCAATTAATGTAATAGGGATATCCAGTTCATTTACAATATGGGAATTTATTAATCCATTACTGACATATCCTCTTCCATTAATTGAATCTCTCATTTCTTCTGTTAATGTATTCCATGTCCCCAAGTCTTTCCAATATCCTTCATAACTTAAAGCGATGATTTTGTTTGCCTTTTCTACTACTTCATAGTCAAAACTATTTTTGGACAGCAAATGGTATTGATTTAGTAATTGTTCATAATGGATAGGCATTCCTTTTTCCATCAATGTATTGAGGATAAATTCCAAACGGAAAGCAAAAACACCACAATTCCATAGTGCTTGATCTTCCATTAATTCTTTAGCCACTTTTTCGGACGGCTTTTCTTTAAAGGAATCCACATGCATATAGTCACTTCTTTTATCTCCAGATGGAACGATATACCCGTATTTTTCTGATGGATAAGTTGGTTTTACACCTAGTAATGCAAGTTCTGCCTCACTCTCCCTTAATCGATCTTCCATCTCTCTAATTTTTGTGAAAAATTGATCTTCTACATATGGATCCACTGGAAGCATAACCACTACCTCATTTGGACTGCAACCTTTAATGGAATATAGATATACAGCAGCTAATGCAATGGCTGGAAAGGTATCTCTTCTTTCTGGTTCCACCACGATAGGGATATCATAACCTAACTGGGTGTGAATCATTTCTACTTGTGATTTACTGGTGGCTATAAGAGAGTCTTCTACGAGATTATTTTTAGCAAGCTGCCCCCATACTCTTTGAACCATGGATTCCTTTTCTCCATCCTCATTTGATAATACTTTGAGAAACTGTTTGGAGCGAGCATCGTTTGATAATGGCCATAGGCGTTTTCCTGAACCACCTGATAATAGGACTAGTTTCACTATATTCCCCCCCTTTTTTATAAAAAGGAGCTAAGCTAATGTTTGGTTACTAGCTAGCTCCTGTGTGATTAACATTCTTCTTAATGGTCCTTTTGTCTCTGATAATATTCCATATTCCCCTGCCTGTATGACACTTCCACCCTCTAGCACGACAACTTGGTCGGCATTTCTAATCGTAGATAAACGATGGGCAATAACAATGATTGTCATCGTCCCTTTTAACCGATCAATTGCTTGTTGAATTTTTCTCTCATTCTCGCTATCTAACGCACTTGTTGCCTCATCAAGTACAAGAATGGTTGGTTTTCTGAGAATTGCTCTTGCTAGGATAAGACGTTGGCGTTCGCCGCCTGATAGCCTAATCCCTCTATCTCCAATAATCGTATCTAATCCTTGAGGCATTCTTCGGACAAATTCATCCGCTGCAGCAAAGGTTAATGCATTCCATAAGTCCCATTCACTTGCATGTGGGGCAACCATTTGCAGGTTCTCTCGAATACTGCTGTGAAATAAAAAAGGTTCTTGCGCTACATAACTGATGGTGCTCCTATATCCTAATACAGTCTTTTCTGTTAAGGGGTCACCATTAACGAAGACTTTCCCCTCTTCAGGTTGTAATAAGCCCATTACAATATCTACTAACGTAGTTTTTCCTGCCCCTGAAGGTCCAACGATTGCTGTTGTTTTATTCTTTGGAAAGGCAATATTTATATTTGAGAGTGCCCAATTATCTTGTGCCTGCTTATATCTATAGGATACATTTTTGCATTCAATGGCACTTTCTAAATGAAATGATGACTTAGATGACAATTCTTCCATTTGTGAAAAATCCCATTCCTGCTCTTTTCTACATTCCTTTTGCACTTTCAGTAAATGATTTAATGCAGGAAACATCGTTACAATTTGTTCTATACTACTTTGAATAGAGGAAAACTTCGGCCATAATCTAGAAAAAATCAAGATAACAAGAATCATTTTTTCTGGTGGAACTTTTATAAAGGAAAAAGAAACATATACAAAAAAGATAATTAAAAGTCCTGCTGCTACCCTATATATAAAGGTTGACTTTGAATTCAGTTTGACTAGCTTCATGACATTTTGATGAATACGGTTAGACATAGATTGAAACCATTCATTAAAGGAAGATTCCAGCCTATTACTTTTCATATCTTTCATTCCATTGAATTGCTCTGAAATTCCTCCAAAGTAATTAGACATTAATTCTGTGGTTTCTTTGCCTAATACTTTGGAACCTTTCACAAACTTCCTCATATAAATGGCGATGACCGCACCGCAAACCATTACCACTAACGTTAAAGAAGGTGATAATAGGAATGCAAGAGTGACTTGCACAATCGTAAAAAAGACAATGCCAATTAATTGAATAATGCCATGTGTTCCTATTCCTACTCTTGATATTTCAGTTGTTAAGATGTAGTTAAAATCGGACTTTCTTTTTTCCAGATAATATTCCCATTTGGCTTTTATTAATGATTCATAAGTTTCTACTCGTAAATATCTAATAAAATTCTGTTGTATTTCTGTATTCAAAATCGTTTGGTATCGCTGCAGCACTGCTTGCCCTGTTAATAACATAAAATAAAGAACTAAAATAAATGGCAAATTAAGCGTAAAAGGTAATTGTTCTAGTCCTTTCACTAATACATTTAATGGGAAGACATTACTAATAGAAGCTTCGAATAATCCGATGACTGCAAGCATTGGGACGAGCAAATAAATACTAATACCTTCTATTGCGCTAATAAAAATGCTGAGAAAGATGTTCATATAGATTTTCGGCCCAGTAACCATTTTAAGTTTCTTTAAATAGATAGTTAAATTTCTCATTTTATAGTCTCCTGAATGAAACTTTTTGTTTTATGATAACTCTCCATAGCCATAGGAATGGTCTTAGTGGAATGTAAAGAAAATGAAGAGCTAACGGTAAGGGCAGAACTTCAGCATCCCAGGAGTTTGCAGCAAATTTGCGAACAAAAAAATCTAATTTCTGGGCAAATGGCTTTATTTCAAACAAATACTTTATACCTTCTTTATCCCATTCCTTACTTGGCGGATGATAAAAATCAATCCTTTCATTTATAAAAGTGAATGCTTTTTGTGCGAGCATTTTGGATCGCTTGTTTATCTTTATCGAGTAGGAAACAGATATTAATTTTGTTCTCTCTAATAAATGAACTGTCTGTTGAAATAAAGGAAAAGCCTGATATTCACTCACCCTTAATGGATTTTGGACTAGTTCAGGATTACTTTTTATCATTTGCATGATATCCGTCAACCACCGAATGCGAAACCAGCCATGACGCGCACCATGTGTAATAAGATAAAGGAATAATGTTTCTTCATCTAAGGTATAAATAGGTTTATCTGTTATATAAACTGTTTTTCTATTATTCCATAATTCTTCAAAGCTAGGTTCCTTACTTGGACCAGGGTGCAATCTCCAATGAACCTCTACTTTGCAGTTTTTCTCTTTATGAAGGAATTCCAAATGATGATTCCGCTTCTGCCAATCCTTTAACTTTCTCGGAGGTTCATATTCCAATTGATATCCTTTAGATTGTAGAATGCTCCTTGTACGTTCAAGTTCATGAAAAGGAATCAATATATCTAGATCATTTGACGTTCTTGAAGATAGGTCTCCGTATAACTGATAGCTAAGAGCTGGACCTTTCAACATTATTACACGTATATTCCGCTCATAAAGTGCTTTATTTATATCATCCATCTCTTTCGATAAAGTCAACATTTTAAAAGTATTATTTACATATAATTGATGTATTTGTTCTTTCACTTTCATTGGTAAAAAAGTAGAATCTTCTCTCGAAAACTTTAAGTAAATGGTAGGATATACTTTATGAAAATAAACTAGCTTTATAAATTCCTGCCAATTTATGATGGCATGAAACGCTTCTAATAGATTGCTTACATCATTACGATCATTTAATAGCTTCAGTAAAAATTGAAGTTCCTTCGAACAATTATCTAGATTAATCTCTTGATATTTTATCAAAACTTCCACCTCTATTTTTTCGTCCACCAGCAAACTTATTGACAACAGTAAAGTTCTGTTTAGCGTCAGCACCCGTTACATATAAAGAACCACTACGCACCCAAGCATGTGCATGCATTATTCCTTTTGTATCTCGAGCAATCCCTAAGTATAAAGTCGTTTCAATGTTTCTTCTGTTTAACATGCGAGTTGCAGCAATTGCTTGAACCAGACAGGCACTTTCCCATAATGTATATCTACTCATGGTTTGAACAGCAAAGGATACATCCTTAATCACTTTTTCATCTTGACTAATTATTACCGGCGGCGTCTCCAAAGATTCTTCCCCCAAAGTAGGAGCAACTTTTTTAAATGGCAAAAGCTTTAAGTACCTCCCCCTTGCCAAGAAAAAAAATGCCTCTATTAGTAGGCATTTTTGTTTGAAATCTAGTGTTATCCATTTTTTTATTATGCGGATCACTCTATACATCCTTTCATATTCCTCGATTGCCTTTTTAATAGCTTGGGCTGTTTGATCATAAAAGAAATAACCAGTTGGGTTTTCTGATTCCTTATATCCCTTCACTGTTTCAAGCGAAACCGCCTTTTCCGTATGCAATGACTGGTGTACCGCATGCTTGCGCTTCTAAAGGGGTAATGCCACTGTCTTCCTCTGCTACAAAGATAAATCCTTTAGCCCTTTGCAGATGAATTTTCAACACTTCGAACGATTGATAGCCATCATGTTAACATTTGGCCTGCCTTTGATTTAATTTTTTTAAAATAAGGGTCAGGTCCGCATCAATCTGTCTTACATTACTTCCATTTCCTTTACTTTAGAAAAAACAGGTCTTCTACATATGGATCCACTGTCAACATGGTTACTATCTCATTTGGACTACCCTTTTACGGAATATAAAAAGAAAGAAGCTAATGCAATAGCCAGAAATGTATCTCTTCAATCCGGTTCTACCACGATTGGAACAAGAGAACCTAACTGAGAATGAATCATCTCTACCTGTGATTTGCAAGTTGCTATAAGAGAGTCTTCTGCAAGGTCATTTTTAGCAAGTTTCCCCCATACTTTTTGAACCATTGATTCCTTTTCTCCATTTTCATTCGATAATACCTTGATAAATTGCTTTACCTTCCATCGTTTGATAATGTCATAAACGCTTCTCCGAACCTCCTGATAATTATAACTAGTTTCACTATATTTCCCCCCTCTATATAAGCTAACGTTCAGTTGCTAGCAAATTCTTGTGTGATAAACCTATTCTTAAAAACAAACTTGCTAATTTCCAATAAATCATAATTTTGACTATTTTACAGTTTCACTTAAAAAATCCTTCCAAGTCTATCAGCTTTAAGAGATTATCCTCCACTAATTCCATTAACAATATTTCCACATTTTCTTTACATTCTTCTAGTGAAACCACATATTCTTCCATTAGTACTCTTACTATTTGGTCCTTGGTAATAGGATACTGGCAATATGTCCATATAAAATTACCAATCTCACCAAGGTTATAATATCCTTGCTTACTCTCGCTCCATACGTACGTAATATGATTGACTTCTCGAAGCGCACAATCTGAATATACTTGGAAATGTAAATGTTCTATTTGCTGTTCAGTTATCATACTATCCACCTCTTAACCTATCGATTCCTTTTTTTGCCATTTAATATCCGAAATATCGTATGACTTAATCACTTGGAATTCTTTACCCGGTTCATCATATAACTGCGCGCTTTTTTCTTTCCATTTCATTTCAACATATTTCCTGAATTCTTGACAGAATCTTTCTGGAGAGAATTTCATCGCATGGTGTCTGCAATCTGTTGGTTGCAAGCTTATTTGTTCAAATTCTTCTACTGCCTGTTTGATTGCTTCTGGTGTCTGTTCATAAAAAAAGTACCCTGTTGGTTGATCCTTTTCTTGATATCCTCTAACGGTCTCAAGAGAACCTCCCTTTCCATAAGCAATCACAGGGGTTCCACACGCCTGTGCCTCTAAAGGAGCAATGCCAAAATCTTCTTCCGCAGCAAAGATAAACCCCTTGGCGCGTTGCATGTAATCTTTTAGCACATCAAATGATTGATAACCTAGTATCATTACATTGGATTTCGCCTTCGCCTTAATCTTTTTAAAATCAGGGCCATCCCCTATTACAATTAATTTTTTTTCTGGCATTTTCGAAAATGCTTCTACTATTTTATCTATTTTCTTATATGGCACCATACGGGAAGCTGTCATATAGAAATCTTCCTTTTCTTCTTTATAGCTAAAGTCATTTACATTAACTGGAGGATATATAGTAATTGAATCCCTTCTGTACGTCTTCCAAATTCTTCTACCAATAAAATTGGAAACAGAAATAAAAAAATCTACACCATTCGCTGTACGATAATCCCAGTTGCGAACTTTGTGTAGAATATATCTTGTTACTATACTTTTTAACCCTTTATTCATTCCCGATTCCTGCAAATACTGATGCTGAAGGTCCCAAGCATAGCGAATTGGTGAATATACATAGGAAATATGTAGTTGGTCAGGTCCTGTTATTACGCCCTTTGCCACAGCATGAGAACTTGAAATAATCAAATCATATCTTGATAAGTCCAGCTGCTCAATCGCAATTGGCATAAGTGGTAGATATGTGCGGTACATCTTTTTAGAGAAAGGGAGTTTTTGAATCAGTGTTGTATTTGCTTTTTTATGTTTAATAAATCCTCTTTGGTTTTCTTCCAAATGATCAACAACACTATATAAATCAGCATCAGGAAAGATATTCAGCATTTGTTCTAACACTTTTTCCGCTCCGCTGTATACCACCAGCCAATCATGAACAATAGCAATTCTCATATTGATTTCCTCCTAGAAAGTTTCTTCTGTTAAATAGAATTCTTTACCTTCAATTAATTTCCATTCTCTATACCTCAAGTATATATAAATTTTACACATTAGCCTGCTCTTCTAAGGACAAGTCGTTTCATCGGTTTTAAGAACATCACCTTTTCGCCTTCATTAAGGAATTTAAAAAGGATGAGGAGATAAATAATGCTTATGCAAAGGGCAAATCCAATAATATCAAGAAGATTTTCCACGTTTAGGATAGTTTTTAGTAAATATCCCATTCCAAAAGTAATCATCATTGGTATAAACAAAACGAATACTTCCTTATAATACCATTTCATTTCCATTCCAATTTTTTGGTAATAAATATTCATTATGACAACATTAATCATTTGTCCAAGCAGTGTTCCAATTGCTACTCCAATAACACCATATTGCTTTGCAAGCGGAATACTTATCGCAACATTCAATAGTGCCACAATTAAAATGGCCTTCGACTGAAAAGCATGCAGATCTTTTGCCTGAAGTATGGAGGTAGCTAATGTTTGCACTACCGGGATATATCTCGAAAGGATTAATAAAATAACTATCCAATAAGCCGTTTCATACTCTTTTCCTGCCCAAATAATTACAAATTCTTTTCCTACAAAGACAAATCCGATTAGCACAATTGCTGCTAGGATGAATTGTATTCTAGATACTTTTATAAAGAAACCAGTGATAATATGGTTTGATTCTTTGTTTGAAACCATTCGTACTAGTCTAGGAAGAAAAAATCCACTCAGTACCATAGTTAGTTTCTTGAACATAACATGAATTACATCTGCGACACTATATATAGCAACTGCTCGTACATTGACAAAAGCACCTAAAATAAACAAATCTGCTCTTGTATAGATAAAATCTGACAAACTATTGATAAATACCCATAATGAATAAATAGTAATATCCTTTAACAAAGAAAAGTTAAAATAATATAATTTTAATTTCATCTTTAATTTTACAAAACAATAGTGCAAATCAAAAAATGACAATAGTATATTGGCAATGGTAATAGTAGCTAAAACTCCAACAGAGGAGTACCCTAAAAATAATACAATCAATGTAATCAACGGATTGATTATAAAGCGTACAATATTTATTAGCCGATAAAAAATAAATCTTTCATGGGCAATAATAATTCCACTAAAAAGTTTAAAAGGGAACGATATTCCTAAATTAACAGCTACTATTTGTAGCATTATTTTAAATTTCTCTTCATCTCCATCACTTAAACTGCTACCAAATAAGACTTCTGCGTTGTTGGCAACAACCATTCCGCAAATAAATGCGACCACACCGATTACAGAATAGAGGATAAGAAACATAGCTATAATATTCTGATATTCTTTTTCTAGCTTCCTTGCTTTAAAATCTGTAACATATTTTACAATTGCATTGGAGAACCCAAAATCAAAAAGGAACAACATATTCATTATAGAAATAGCTAAAGAATAAATTCCATATTCCGCTTGACCAAATAATCTAAGGGTAATTGGGGTAATTAAAATACCTGTTAAAAGACTGATTAAAGTATTAAGATAGGTTAGTACTACCCCAACTCTAATTTGTTTATTCATGCATTGCCTTCTTTCTAATATTTCTGTTTATACTTCAATTTGTTTTATGGATACTATTATTTTCTCTTTCTCACTCCCAGTAACAATAAAAGGTAAACAGATACCCGTTGAATAGGTAAGCGGTACGATTTCAATGTATGCAAATCTCCTAATCCAACAACTGCTTCTTTCCTTTTTTGCTCATGAAGATAGGCAATGGACCTCTCTAACACAGATACACCGTATTTTTCCTTGAAAATTTTAAATTCATTACCCTGAAACTGCTCTTTATTTTTTTTATAAAGACTCAGCAACCCCTCTACTCTATCCTGTGAATTCGTTAGTCGCTGATTAGTCTGCTGCCCAGAGTGAATTCTACAATAACCCAGTCTTTCTGGAATATAATAAGAAATTTTCCTATGCAAACCTAATGTTAAAAAGAGCATGAAATCTGGAACCATTTCTCCAAATGGCTGAAAAAATCCTACTTCTTCTAATGCTTTCCTTCTAAAAAGTGTATGCTGAAGAGAATAAATGGATGCTTTATTACTGATCACTCTTAGAAATACATCATTGTATTCTCCCTCTTTCATCCGGTCTCTTCCGCAATATTTAGAAAATTCCATCGAATTATCCATTAAAACATCTCCATGCTCATTCATAAAATAATGATCTGTAGAACAGAAGTCACATAGCTTTGATTTTGTCAATGCCAAATATGTCTTTTCTAAAAAGTGAATATCCCATTTGTCATCGTCATCTAACATCGCTATATAATCACCAGTTGTAGAAGAAATAGCCAATTGTCTATTCTTTAACTGTTTTAAAGGTGGATCATTTACAAAATGAACCAATTGTATATTTTTATTCTTATTTTGATACCGCTGTATAATCTCCAATGTCTTATTGTCTCTTCCATCCTCTGCAACTATCACTTCATTAGGTAGTAAGGTCTGACTATATACAGACTCTAAAGCTTCTTCTAAAAGACTTGCTCGATTATGTGTGGGAATAGCTACACTAATCTTTTCCATTCAATCACCCCCTGTCTACCAATCTATAAAATTATCTACTTACCACTTCTTGTATAACCGATTCAATATTGGCAACCGTTTGTCTGATATCAAACATATCTCGAAATCGCTGATAACCATTTTCAGCTATAAAATTGTATTTATTTTTGTCATTCAGCAACATTTCCAAGTAGGTAGCTAGCTCTACATGATTTCCTGGTTTAAATAAAATACCAGATAGCTGATCTTCCAGTATCTCAACTGGTCCGCCTATTCCTGATGCAACGACTGGTTTATGAGAAGCCATTCCTTCGAGAATTACTCTTCCAAAAGGCTCTTCTCTAGTAGAAGCATGCACTAGCACATCAATATCTTCCAGCAAATCTTCGATATCATTTCTATAACCTAGAAATTTAATGGCTGGATAATCAGCTGAGAGCTCTAACAAATATTGCTTATATTTTCTCTCGTCCTCTTTATCGAATAATACATCTCCAATAATTAGGAATCTCATATTAGGATATTTGGGAATAAGTTTTTGTGCCGCCTTTATAAAAATTTCTTGTCCCTTCCATTTGGCAATCTGACCAATGATTGCCACATTAAATTCCTTCATTCGTACCTACCTCTTTTACAGGGAGTATTCCGTTATAAACAATTCTTACCTTTTTATTCTTTTTAAATTGATTAGATACTGCATTAGAGATACAGATAATTTCATCAGTAAATGTAGAAAGCAAAACAAAGAGTTTTTTGTTAAATCCATCCTCCAATATATCTCTAACATGCCATATTACCTTTTTAAAGGTCATCTTTCCAACTAGGATCCCAACAAAATGAGCTTTCATGGAATTTGTGTAGATTATTTGTGCATTACTCTTTTGTATATAGCGTATCAATTGGACACTAGGCTTTATGAGATGTACTACACTGAGTAATTGCAAAATACTCTTTACATCTCGATTAAATGATAGTACCTTCTTAGAAAATGGTATAACATACACATTGACTCCTTCTATCTTTGATGCCCTTTCAACAAGATGCCCATCTTCAAAACAAACTAATGTCGGATCATATTTTTCTTTATTGATAAATCTCAATATATCTAATAAACTTTTTTCACCACCACCGATAGTCCCACTATGATCCAGAAAAATTACTTTGATTTTTTCTTCTTTGGATTTCATTATTACGTCCTCCATCTTTTAACTCAGGTCCATTATTGCATGCACTTATAGTTAGTTACATACTCACTGAAATTAATGAATCTCTCCACCAATTCAATGTTTCTTCTAGACTTGTTTTAAATGGAATTTCAGGCTTCCATTCTAATGCGTTATTAATTTTGGTAGAGTCCCCCACAATCTTTGTAACTTCTGCAATTCTATACTTTGTCTGGTCTATCTTTACATTTATTGACAGATTAGTTAATTCAACCAGCTCCTCCAAAATATCCTTCAATCTTTTGGGTTTACCTGAGCAGATATTATAAATGCCATTCCCTAATTCATGTTCTGCAACTAATGCATATGCTCTTACAACATCTCTTACATCTGTAAAATCTCTTTCTGCTTCCAAATAGCCAACATTCAGTATATTTTCACATAATCCCGCTTCTATCCTTGCTAGTTTTGAAGCAAAATCACTAATAACAAATCCGCTCTCTTGTCCAGGTCCAAAATGGTTAAATGGTCTCAAATGAATCAGATTTATGGCATATTGTTTTGCTAATGCCTGTGATACTTCATATGCAGCAAATTTACTAATTGCATAAGGATTTTGCGGACGACAATTGACTGTTTCATCCAAATAATCATGTTCCTTTGCAGATAGTCCATACTCTTCACATGAACCGACGGTAATAATTTTTGTCTCGGGTAAATACTTACCAAGTAGCTCTATTAAATTCGTGGTTCCAATTATATTTGTCTGTAGTGTCTCTATTGGCTGCTTCCAAGAGAAAGCCACACTACTTTGTGCTGCTAGGTGAATGACGGAATCTGGCTTTAAATCTAACAATACCTTTTTCATTTGTACTTTATTTAATATATCGAAAGAAACTAAAGACGAATGGACGGGAGAAAGAATTTGGTTTCTTACTCCCAAGAAAACTTCGTGGTTTCTACCTATTAGTTCCTTTTGCAAATGCCTACCGACAAATCCATTAGCTCCCGTTATTAAAATTCGCATCTATTGTACCTCAGCGAGTATTTGGACTTCCCCTTTTACCCGTTTCATATCTGCATCTACCATCATGGTAATTAGTTGCTCTAGATTTGTCTTAGGCTCCCAATTCAATTGTTTCATTGCCTTGGTTGGATTTCCTAATAGTAAATCCACTTCTGCTGGACGATAGAACTGTGGATCTATTACTATATGATCTATATAATTAAGTCCTACATGTTTAAAAGCAATTTCGCACATATCTCGCACAGTTGTTGTTTTTCCTGTTGCAACCACATAGTCGTCTCCCTGGTCCTGCTGTAGCATTAGCCACATTGCCTCTACATAATCCCCTGCAAATCCCCAATCTCGTTTAGCATCAATATTGCCTAAATGCAGTTTATCTTGAACACCTAGCTTAATTCTTGCAGCTGCATCTGTTACTTTTCGAGTAACAAATTCAATTCCTCTTAAAGGGGATTCATGATTAAATAGAATCCCACTAGAGGTATGCATATTAAAGCTTTCACGATAGTTAACCGTAATCCAATGTCCATATAGCTTAGCCACTCCATAGGGACTTCTTGGATAGAATGGAGTAGTTTCTGATTGAATCGGTTCTTGTACTAAACCGAACATTTCACTAGTTGATGCTTGGTAATAGCGGATTGTTGGATCGGTTAACCTTATAGCCTCTAATAGATTAACTACTCCTACTCCAGTGACATTCGCTGTTAGAATAGGCTGTTCCCAGGAAGTACCTACAAAACTTTGTGCTGCAAGATTGTAAACTTCTGAAGCATTTGAAATTTGAACAGCACGTATTAAGGAAGATAAGTCACTCATATCTCCTTCAATTAAATTCACCTGTTCCTTTATGCCAAGATAATTTAATCTCCAAAGAGTATCTGTACTTCTTCTAGCAATTACCCCATATACTTCATACCCTTTATTAAGCAATAACTGAGCTAAATACGCACCGTCTTGTCCTGTAATACCTGTTATAAGTGCTGATTTCATTTGTTTTCCCCCTAGATTCATTTAATTTTCCAAAAAAATAACCAATGATTTCACTTTATGAAATCATTGGTTTCTCTCACTTATATTGAAGAGAAGATCTTTATGCGTTCTTCCCATGTGCAGCTATTAATCACCCATTCTTTCCCTTGCCTTCCTATTGTTTTACATACCTCCTCATTAGCAATAAGGTAGTTGATTCTATCTGCAATCTCCGAAGGATTTAATGGATCTACTAGAAATCCTGTTTGTTCATGTCTTATAGCGTCTGGTATCCCCCCGCTATCCCCCCCGATAACCGGAACTCCATAATAATTAGCTTCTAAAAACACAATTCCATATCCTTCTACATCTCCAACAGTACCTATTTGCCGACTTGCCATAATAAATATATCCGCTTCCTTATACCAGTATGCTAATTCTTCGTCTGTTACTTCCCCAGTAAAGAGTACTTGTTTTCCAAGTCCTTGTTCCTTTACTAGGTTTTTAAGGTCCATTTCATACGGTCCTTTCCCACATATAACGTAAAGGAGCTTTTCATTTTGTTTATTAACAAGTTTTATTGCTTCAATTACCTTGTCATGGCCTTTACGCTCATGTAGTCTCGCAACAGTCAAAATTATTTTTGTATCCATGCTAATAGAATACTTTTCTCTTAGATTTATAAAACGATGAGAATACTCATTTGGAACGGAAAAGCCAGGACTAATAATTTTAATCTTTTCTTTTTCTATCCCCAAGGAAATAATAGTGTTTTTTGTGTAGTTACTTATGGTTATGACTTTACTTGAACTTTTTAATATCTCCTTAAGAATATATCTTTTTATAATGGAGTTTTTGGCATTCAGAATATCGAGTCCATATAAATATGTATAAAAATCTATTTTTCTTCCGAATAAGATGCCTAACAAACCCACAGGTAAGGTGTTACCAAAGTGTACTTCATCAATCTTATGCTTCTTAATTATTTTTTTTACTTCTTTATACAGAGGAAATAATTTGAAAAGTTGCTTTACAAAATTAATACCGTTTGAAATATCCGTTCTGTAAATCTTGAAATTTTGTTTTCTATCAAAGGCTTCCTGTTCTGCTACCGATCCCTTCTTAGATGTAAGTACATAGGTATTCTTTGGATCTAAGTTAGAAACGAGACCATACAAATAATTTTGTATTCCTCCTTTTACTGGAGGAAAATCAACTGAGACAAATAATCTTCTTTTTTCCAACTCTCTTTACCTCCTCTCTCACTTCTATTTATCTTAGAGCAAGTTCCTTTAAAATACTTTTACTCATACGCTGATTAGAAAAAAGCTGTTCCGCTCTCATTCTCCCATTTTTTCCATAGGTTTCAATATTCTCTTTTTCTACCATCTCTACTACCTTGTTACTGAGAACACAAGGATCATCCGAATTAACTAGGTATCCGGTAATGTTATTTTCAACTATTTCCACTGAACCTGGTGATTCAACAGCGATTAAAGGCTTTTCATGAAGCATTGCTTCTACCATTACAATGCCAAATGGTTCTTCCTTTGCTGTATGCACATAAATATCCATCGCATCATAATAAGGTCCTACATTCAATTGATTGCCAGTTGTAATAATAGAATCTTCTAGTTTCTTTTCCTTTATCATTTCATATAGTTTTTCTTCATACTCGTCATCCAGGTTATATAAATTCCCTCCAACTAGTAGTAGTTTAATTTTTTTCTTTCTTTTTTTCAGAATATCAACTACTGCTACTAATAAATCCTGCCTTTTCCAGCTTTGTATTCTCCCTACATTACCAAGCAGTATTGTCTCTTCATCAACCCCAAGTAAATGTCTTATACTTTTCCTACTATGTTTATTTGGTGCATGCGTACATATATCAGATCCTGGATAGCTATAAAACACTGGTTTATTAGTAAGTTTTTCCTGAGCAAATTTTGCTATAGAAGAAGAACTTCCTATTTTCTTTGCAGGCAATTTAGGAGTGATTCTGTCAAAGAAATTTGGCGGGTCTGGTACACCATGTTGCCACCAATATGTTGGAATCTTTTTTAAATAGTTTGGAATCGCCGTAAAAAGGTGTGCTTTTGGCATCCAATTAAGCACATATTCTGGCTTAGTTCTTTTTATAAACTTTAGATATAGTCCCATCCAAATTGAGACAGAAAAGAAATTGCGCATTTTGGGACTTTTTAATACATAGGTTTGTACACCCAACCTTTGAATATATTCTCTCAGCTTTCCATCTTGCATAAAAAGCACGTGTACATCTAAATCTTCTTTCGAACTTTTTACTAATTCATAAAGCATTGACTCTGATCCGCCTCCAAACTCTCCAAGTGCAGATACAATTAACAATTTCAACTTTATGGACCCCCTTAAACTACTGATTGGAAAGCATGAATTAATTTATTTGCTATTCTTCTGTTACCGAATTGACTTATTGCTATATCCCTTATATTTTCTGGATGAGAAATAGATTGATAGGCTAGTTCTAATTCTTTTGCTAACTCTTCGATGTTACCTTCGGGAAATACAGCTTTCATCCCTAACTTTTCTAAAACAAATGGAATTTCTCCACTTGAACTACCTATAGAAGGCACGCCACATGCAGCTGCTTCGATTAAAACTCTTCCGAATTGCTCCCTCCAATTTGTCATTGTCTTAGATGGAAGAACGTGAACATCCATACAGTTAAACCATTTTGGCATTTCAGAGTGGATTGCATCCACTTTAAATGTTACTTTCTCCTTTAACCCATAATCCATAACCTTTTCTTTCATAGTACTAATCAAAGGTCCTCTCCCCACAATCAATAAATGAATATTCTGAATTTTTTTCGTGTTATATTGGAAAGCTTTAATCAGCAGATCTATTCCTTTTTCTTGTACTAGTCGACCTGCAAAACCTATTACAAATGCATTTTCAGGTATACCAGCATCTTTTCTTGCTTCCTTTCTCCATTTTTGTGAGATTTGGAAATGCTGTTCATCTACACCAAGGGGTATCTCACAAATATTATTTTTGTATCCTTTATTTCTAAGAACGCTAGTAACATCTGCACTAATACTAACTGCTAGTGCAGCATTTTTATAAACATATTTTTCCATTTTTTTGAAGAGAAATGGATATTCTTTTTGAATATTTTGCGCAGAATAAAAGCCTACTGCTGTAGTATGAGATAAGGCACTTTTTAATACCTGATAACAGCTTATGGAATATGGTTCTTCAGCAACATATATAGCATCTGGATTACTGTCAGCGAACACTTTCTTTAAACTTTTTTTATAAAAATGCAGTGGTATGCTTTTATTAAATATAGTAGGAATTTCAATAATCCTACCATTAAATCCTGGCCACCTTTTTACCTTAATTGGTTTATTTGCAAGACCTGTTGCTACAAAGTTGCTTGGTACAATAATATCTACATGATGGCCCATTTTTTCCATTTCTAGATAAATCTGTTGGTTAATATCTGTTACACATGCATGACTAACTACTAACAATCTCATTTTTCTCACCCCGAATTACACAATATTGTTTATGTATCCATCCTATTAAAAGCCAAATGATAATTGGGGCAGTATAAAAACCTCCATTTATCCATGAACCCAATCCTCCAATAAAGATTCCTAGAATTATTACATATTCTACCTTTTTATTTTTTATTACCAAATATATTGTTTTGTAGATCGTAGTGATAATAATTAATATATATATTATCCCTCCTACCCCCATTGCGACGACCATATTGGACACATCTACTTCTGTTGACATGGCTTCACTAGTTGTTGATTTATCAGCCGCCTTTGTTACTGATGCAATTCCATGGCCAATAGGATTAGTAACAATGGACTTCATGCCTTCTACAAAACGATCGATATGACCAACACCAGTTTGGTCTTCAGCTAACGGATCAACCAACCCCTCTACCATATGCTCTACCGCAGGCTCTGCAGATCCAAACCATGCTGGATTAATTAAGGACAAAGAATTCCAAATAACACCAATAATTATCGCTATTCCTATTGCAGAAGCGAGTTTACCAATTGCGGTTTTTTTAGTTACAATTAATATAATATAAATGGCTAATGTCATAAAAAAAATAATGGTTCGAGCACTTGCAAAAAATATCGATGATAAACAAATTATAACTATCGGAAAATGAATCAAAAACCTTTTTTTGTCTATCATTCTGGAAAAAGCAACCATAAATGTAATCATTGTAAAATATACAAATTCTTGAGCACTTGGAAATGTTCCTATTGAACGAACCGTATCTTCTGCTAGATACAAAGCTTTATAGCCAGTGATTCTGACCCAATCTTGTTCAAAGGGTAAGATGCCGAAAAACGTTTGATATAAACCATATAAAGCAATGCATGTTCCACAAATTTCAATAATAGTAAAAATAACTTTTATTTGATTATATTGGATTTTGTATAACGCAATAAAGTACCAAAGCCAAGGAATAATAATATACATAGAACCAATTAAGCCGTTAAGAGGACTACCCGAAAACGGGTTAACCATTTGAAAACTTCCCATTATAAACAATGCCAGCATGAGCCTATCAGGTTTTTCTCTCATTATATTATTTTTGTTATGATTCTCCCAAAACATTAATAATGCAAGCACTACTGTCAAGCTTGGTCCCAAGATAAGCAAAGGGTCAAAGCTACTCCAGCCCGAGATTGGAATTAGCGCTCTTCTTATAAGCCCCATAAATGCTAAATAAATAATTAAATAGTAAATTATCCTCTCTTTTTGATGCAAAACAACTGCAAGAAGAAGAATAAAGAGAGATATAAATATTAGCTGACGCATATATCCTGGATTAATGGAAAAGCGGCCGACAAATAGCATGAAAAATAGCATAAAAACTGGAAGAATTAACTTCTTTAACCTATGATTTGTAAGTAGCACTGTTCTCCACTCCATGTAAACTTAATCTTTTATTCCTATTTTCATGAGATACTAGCGTCTCAAATTGACTCAGATAGGCATCTGCCATTTTTATCCAAGTATTCTCTTCTGCAATTCTTCTCGCATTTTCACTCATTCGGTTTCTTAATTCTTTATTTTCTGTAAGAGAAATAAGCGACATTGTTAATGTAGCTACGTCTTCTGGATTGTCTAATACAATTCCACCATTTCCTTTACTATCATTTATTACTTCTGCTAATCCTGATTCTATTGTGGTTACAACTGGCAATCCACTTGCAAGAGCCTCTAGTACAACTAATGAGCATGCTTCATATCTTGAAGGAAAAAGAAACATGTCAACTGTTCTCATCAACTCATTTACATTTTTTTGGAAACCAAGAAATTCGACTTTATCCTCTATTTGCATATCTTTAACCATCTGGGGATACGGACTTCCATCAGTGTTACCTGCTACTCTTAACAAAATATTTGGAACTGACTTTATGGCCTTAAGGGCTGTATCTAAATTCTTTCTATTTGTACGAATATCACCAGCGAATAATGCAATAGTTGGTTCTCCTTGTTGTTTTACCGTTTGTCTAGGATGAAATTCTACTGTATCAACCCCATTAAAGATGGTGTATATCTTTTCGCTTTTCACCTTTGCAGTTTCAATTAATTCTTTTTTCACCTTCTCTGAAACAGTAATGATCTTATCAGTTCGATTAAATGCTATCTTTTCTAATTTAGAATTCATATAAGAGTAGACTAACTGATATATAGTGTTGATCGATACTTTATTTCTTATTGGGTGTACTTTTGATTGAATCCATTTGCTATGTACAAAATGTACAGCATTAAAATTACTTTTAGCCCAAGTAGTAAACCCATTAACCAACAATACATCGATATCATTTTTTTCTTTCTGAATCAATCGAGTGCTTTTCCAAGCAAAATATTGTGATTTTAATAGTATGATTGGGATGGATTCCGCCTGAACTCTCTTCCAGTGAAGCGAAGAATGTGATAATAAATCGGATTCAATAGCTGTACAAAAAACAGTAACTTCGTGGCCTTTCCCTAGGGCTCGTTTTACAATTTCATAATTAACCCTACCTTGCCCATCACCCTTCAAAATATTATGGCTAACTATTCCTATATGCACCATTTCACCTCTTTTATAACTCAATGTATTTTTAGAATCACTTCTCTTCTTCCTTTAATATTTAATAAGAATTTTTTAAACGTATTTTTTTTAAGAATAAATCGGATTAATTGAAAAAATCCTATCTTAGATGAAGTACCTATAAATATTGCCCAAAGAATAAAAACTACTTTTTTGAATTTAGTTCCCATAAACTCTGTTATTATCAACGTTTCATTGTATACTGAATTATAGACTGCTTCTTCATTGAATGTATCCCTTTGATCAAGATCAAATCGTTGAGCTGGAAAATGGTCTACGCCTACCTCGGGATCATAAACCAACCTCCACCCACGCCTTCTTACACTTAAACTAAATGCCATATCATTATGCACTTGTGCTCCTTCTCCTAACAATCTTTCATCAAAAGTCAGACCTTCAATCGCCTTTCTTCTGTAACTCATATTTGCTCCTTTTAGCACATCTACATCACGAGCCTTACCATAACCTAAATGGTGATTACCAATTACGCGACCAAACCATTGTACTTTTCCAACTGAATCTTTCTTGCCCTCTTCTTTACAATCACCATGAAATACCCAATCACGTCCGCCAACTCCACCAATTTGATCTGATTCATTAAATATTTCTACAATTCGTTTAAGCCAGTGAGCATGAGGATAAGTATCATCATCCAAAATGCATATGAACTCTCCTTTTGAATGCTGCAACCCTGTATTCAGAGCAGCGATTTGTCCAGGTTTATAAACTATCGCTTCTTTAATAAGGACTTTAGATTGGTATTCTTGAAGGAAATTTCTAGTATTATCATCTATATCCCTTACTACAACAATCACCTCATCAGGGATTTGAAGTTGATTATTTAATCCTTCTAAGCACCTTCTCAAATCTTTCACCCGCATGTATGTCGGAATTATAACCGATGTTTCCATTCTTCACCTCCATCTAAAATCAGAAAGCATCTTTTGAACCAAAAAGGACTAGAAATGTCTTTAAAATTAATTTAAGATCAATCAATATATTTCGTTCTCTTATATATTTCAGATCTAGTTCCACCCATTCACTAAAGCCAATATTGCTTCTGCCGCTAACCTGCCAATAGCATGTGATTCCTGGTACTACCTTTAACCTTTGCTTTTCATATGGAGTATAGGCAGCTACTTCTTGAGGAAGCGAGGGTCTAGGACCAACTAAGCTCATTTCCCCTTTTAGGACATTAATAAATTGCGGAAGCTCATCTATACTAGTCTTGCGTATAAATTTTCCGATTCTTGTTATCCTTGGATCTTCTTTCATCTTGAATACAGGACCACTAGCTTCATTCCTATCCATTAAGGTAGCTTTTAGTTCTTCAGCATTGGATACCATTGAGCGAAACTTATATATATTAAAAGTCTTTCCGTTTTTCCCTATTCTTGTCTGTTTAAAAAAGACAGATCCATGTCTGTCCTCTATCTTTATTAAAATGCTAATAATTAAGAATAAGATCGAAAGTAAAACTAACCCTACTAGAGAGCCTATGATATCAATACCTCTTTTCAAGACAAGATAGGCTTTTTGTTCCCTTAATAACACTTCTTCAGTGATTGGATTTAATTCTCTTGCTATTGTTTTACTTTCAACTGACAACTACCTTCACCAGCCTTCTCTTCATCTACTAAAATAGCGGAATCTGATTGCAACATTATTAAAGTTTCTCTTACATTTTCATTTATACTTGGTCTTCCAATTGAGTGATATTCAATGTCGTTTTCCTTCATTATTTCGAGTGAAAAGCAATTTCTACCATCAATTACTATTGGTTTTTTCATTTTATGGAATAGGCTTACATCCATTTGTCTAATTTCATCCCATTCTGTTAATAGGAGAGTCGCATCACATGATTCTATTGCTTCCAATACCGAATCTACATATATTACTTGAGGTGGCAATAACCTTTTTGCATTTTCTATTGCAATTGGATCATATGCGAGAACCTCTGCCCCATTTGCGATAAGATCTTTAATTACAAGTAAAGAAGGGGCCTCTCTCATATCATCTGTATTCGGTTTAAAAGCTAAGCCCAATACTCCAACTCTTAAACCATTTAAGTTTGGATAAATATGTTTGAGCTTACTCATAAGTAAGACTTGTTGTTTTTTGTTTACATTTACAACCCCTTTTAATAATTCAAAGTCATAATGAACATTTCCAGCAATTTGAATTAGTGCCTTTGTATCTTTCGGGAAGCAGGAACCACCATAACCAATGCCTGCTTTTAAAAACTGTGATCCTATTCTTGTATCTAAGCCCATCCCAACGGCTACCTCTTCTATATTCGCTTTTACTCTTTCGCATATATTTGATATCTCGTTAATGAAACTGATTTTCGTTGCGAGAAAAGCATTGGAAGCATATTTAATCATCTCTGCACTTTCAATAGATGTTTTATATACAGGAATCCCAAAAGGCTCATTCACTTTCTCCATTATCCTTGCTGTTTCTTCTTTATTCGTCCCTATCACAATTCGATCTCCATGAAAGGAATCATAAATTGCTGTTCCCTCTTTTAAGAACTCTGGATTAGAAACTATTTCCACCCGTACGTCATGAACTAAATTTTGTAGGATAATCTCTTCAATTTTTCTATTTGTTCCAACAGGAACCGTACTTTTGGTAACAACTATAGTATCTCGAACTATATTTTCTGCGATGGAGTATGCCACTTCTTCAATATAGGACAAATTTGCAGAACCATCTTCATTCTCCGGAGTACCTACTGCAATATAAATTATATTTGCCTTTAAAAAAGCTTCACTATGACTTGTTGTGAAATACAACCGATTTGCCTGTATATTCTTTTTCATTAGTTCACTTAGACCCGGCTCATAAATTGGTGAAATTCCTTTTCTCATTTTCTCTATTTTTTGTCGATCAATATCTACACATGTTACAGAATGACCAATTTCAGCTAGACTGACTCCAGTAACAAGGCCGACATAGCCAGTTCCAACAACTACAATATTCATCACATTCACCTATTTTCATTATTTGATTTACCAAAGTCACCTTCTTAAATGGCTATCTTTTTCACTAAATAAGAAATAATAACTTCTTACATCCAGTAGCCATTTTTCATAAATGATTAGTCAAGAAGAACCTTAAACAGATTTTTCTTGACTAATCATTTGAGGCATTTAACCTCACCTCACATCATACTCTTGCGACTAGCACTAAGGTAAAATTTACCCACAGCATGATCGAGTGCCTCCCTTGATAATGGTTAGGAGACATTACCATTTCTAAAGTATTCTTAATAAGGATCATGTCTACATGATGATTTCTAGCTTTTTTTTATTTTTCTCAAATGAGCTACTAAGGTTGCATGCTCTTATTCTTAATAATCTCACTAAGTCTTCTTATAGCATTTGTTCTCATTAGAGAACAACATGGCAGTATTTGCTACTAGGATATCTTTGAAAAGTATTCATACTTATCTTTTTATCAAATCATTTTCATATTTGTGAAAACTTTAAAATCCACTATTTAAATTAGTAATAAAATACTTGATTCATTTTAATGTAATATCTTTCTTCTTTTTTTCCTTTTCAATTTCTGCTCTCCATTTAGAACAGCTCCCACAAAATGAGCATTAGTATTGGACAACATATCTTTGGTTAATTCAACAGTTTCAAAATCATTCTTATTACTTCTTACTACCATTATGACACCGTCACATATATTAGATAATATGAGGGGATCAGCAACAGATACTACAGCTGGAGTATCGAAAATAACAGTATCATATTTCTCTTTAAATACTTTTATCAAATTCTCCATTGCCATAGAACCAAGTAATTCAGAGGGATTAGGAGGAATGGGACCACTAAGCAATAAATCTAAGTTTTCAATGTGAGATTTTACAATACATTCGGTTAATGAAGACTTATCAACCAGAATACTACTAAGTCCATTTTCATTCTTTTTTTCAAATGAATCTTGAAGAATTGGTCGTCGAAAATTTGTATCTACAAGCAAAACTTTTTTTCCAACTTCTGCGAATGTTATTGCTAGATTAGCAGAAAACGTAGATTTCCCTTCAAATTCTTCTGCTGAAACTACTACTATTGTCTTAATGCTATTCTCATTAATTGATGGCTGTATACTTGCACGTATAGTATGATACTGTTCACGTATAGGAGAATTCAGTTTTAAGTGAGTTAATAAATTGCTTTTATTTTCTTGTTTAGAATTCCGTTTTAGTAGAGGTGACATTTAATTGCCTCCTATCTGATTTTAATGAATCCATGAATGACTGTGGCAGTCGATCTTTATCTGAGATATTGCTAAGAGTTCCAATAACTTTGATATTAATTCTTTCTATATCTGTTTTTGTTCTAACAGTTGTATCAAGAAATTCAATCAATAGTACTAAACCTATCCCAATTATTGCACCCAATGCAACGGCTATTCCAATGTTAACAGCTATATCGGGACTTATAGGTGATGAATTTACAGTTGCTTCATTCAAAATTTTAACGTTATTAATTTGCATTAATTCAGGTAGTTTCTCTAAGAAAACATTTGCAACTGTATTGGTAATAAGTGCTGCTCTTTCTGGATCAGTGTCTGTAGTAGTTATAGTTAAAATCTGAGTTGAATCCTGATTTGCTACATTAATATGCCCACTTAGTTGCCCTGAAGACATTGAGAGATTTAGTTCTTTTATTACTTCATTCAAAATTACTGGATTACCGATTAACCTTACATATGTATCTATCAAGTCCATATTCGTTCTAATATCAAGATCTCCGACGCCTTCTACATCTCCTACTTTTGCTACCAGAAGATCTGAACTTGTTTGATATTTGGGAGCTACTGTATAATAAGTGAAAAATCCACTTATAGCTCCCGTTCCAATGGAAACGAAAATAATTAATAATAATCTCTTCTTTAAAACTGAAATTATTTCTTTTACTGATTTTATTCCTTCCAATTTTTTCTCTCCTCTGATAATTTTATTTTCTTTATATAATCATAAAACGTTCTTTATAAAGAACTTAAAATCATTATACACTATTTATTTTTCTTTTGATATAATAATCTACTAAATTAATTAATAAATTGAACAAGTAGTTGGTAGAGATACTTTTTAGTGTTTAATCCACATCTACTAATTAGTATTCAAGTCAACCTTCTTTTACATTGATGCTCTCTGACAAGAATTCGTCTAACTTATAAAAATGATTGGCAGCACTTTGTATTTTTTTTGTCACTTCTATAGTATTTTTGTGGATAGATTCTAATACTACTTTCCCTTCTAAATCTTGAAGACTATTAAAATCTATATAAAGACTATTAAATCCAATATCATCTATAACATTAGTCATTTTATTACTATATACAATTGGAAATACCGGTTTGTTATGTATCCAGCCTAAAATCATTGAATGAAATCTTGTGGCAATAATAAAGCTAGACTTAGCAAATAGGTTTAAAGTTTGCTCCAAGTTTTTCTTATAATAGTGTTCCTTAATTTTATAGTGGTAAGATTGCGGAACTAAACCCAAAATCTTCTTAACAGCAATATCATCTCCTTCGAATTCACAAAATGACATTAAAGTAATACTGTAGCCTTTTTCTACAAAGAAAACAGATATATCGCGGATTTTTGTATAATAAATTTCATCAAAGCCATTTAAACTTTTTCTAGAAGGATTTATCACTGAAATAAGAATATTCTTATCTTCACCTTTCATATTCTCAGTTTTCAGTTGAAATACAATATCATCAGCAAAACGAACATTTTCCAAATCTTTAAACAAATTATATGAATATGTCTCTCTAAAACAAATATCTGTATACTGACTAAAAATTTCTTTATGTTTATTATAATAATCCATACGATTAAAAGGTCCAAAGTTTGCTCCTAATAAATAATAAGGTTTAGATTGTATTAACCGTTCTCTTGTTCTTATCAATTGTTTTTCCCAATTTTCTCCTTGTACAAATAATGAACCTCCGATATGTACCACTGCATCACATCTTTTACTTAGCAACTTTAAAGTAATACAATCTATATTAAATATTTTTCTAAAAATATAATTAATAGCTCTAATAAAAAAGAATTTACTAGGAATCACTCTTAAATTTCTACTCATTTTAAAAAGCTTTTTATAACCTTTAGGTGCATATATATAAAATAAAGTCTCTGGATACCTTTCTATTAATATTTTTAAAAACAAGTCATCACCTAAATTAAATGTAAAAAATCCATGAACCATTACTTTTTTCAAAGAATAATCACTCCCATATCCTAGACTACTCTTTATTAAAAACAACCTGTTCTTTATAAAGAATTAATTTTACATTATTATACACCATTTCCAGTCGCAGTTGGAAGTATAAAATTAATAATTTTTCCATATTTTTAATTTTAGTCTTTTCCAATATTTTTACATGAAATGCTCATTTCCTAATAAAATATTTAATATATTTTACTTGCTCAGTATATTGATAAGCATATCCAGTCAGTTTTAAGTTGCTAATGTTTAAATTCCTTTTTTCAAAATTAATGTCTTCTCTGTATATAGATTCTATTCTAAAGTTCGAAAACGCTTCCCAGTTTCTTCTATTATATTGCGAATCTACAGAATCAATAATCAGTTCCGTGATACATGCCATTACCACCAAGCTTAGAAAAGACCAATGTGAATTCCATGCTTTCTCTAAATAATTGCCAGCTGCTTTCATTAACGACAAGGAAATGTAGGCAATGCCTATTTCAATAGGAAGACGGTGATGAGAAAGGTCTTCCACTTTTCAAAACGAATGTAGAGAATGTCTAGAACAATTGGAATGCTAAAAAGATTAGCTGGGAGCATGGCGGTGAAGATGGGTTGGAGCTCCGTGCGATAATTATTCCAGTCCACCGCCGTTGTGAAGATAACTAGGTTTTATTGATTATGTTTAGTACTGCATAGCATGATGGTTTGGAAGTTTTTTACAACCAGACATTACTGGAGCTTGGATTTATTAATAATACAGCTGAGCGTAAAAAGCTTGTAACGAGCAGCTATCAGAATAAATTAGCAAAAGCAATTACAGATGGCATCGAAGAGTATTTTGAAAGATTTTAACTTTAATCAAGGATTAGCAGGAATGCTGATCCTTTTTTCTATGGATAGGCTTGTCATATTACATTTTATTTACTCTTTTTGTGAGTTGCTTGGGTTTGCCCATTCCTATGCTATAATGTTTTTCGAGGTGATTTAGATGGATGATTTACAAGTATGGTCGCAATGGGAGCGATTTATCGCTGCTTTTGAGCGGTTTAACTGGATGGATATTGGGATTGCCTTGCTAATCTTTCTTGTTTTTTTAGGGTTTAGAAAGCTATTTACGACCTATATTTTCAAGTTAGTATTAGGAATGGTAAAGAAATTACCAGTAGCTACGGTTTCCAAAATATTATTAGCGTTTGAAAAACCACTTCGTTGGTTCTGGGTCATTATCGGAACTTACTTGGCTTTAACTTATTTGCCATTTCCGATTACTACTTTCTACTTTGTGCAACAGATATATAAGTCCTTTATTATCGGGTTAATCGGCTGGGGAATCTTTCAGTATTTTTCCGATCAATCGAATCCTTTTGAACGACTGGTGTCACGAACAAAGCTAGATGCTGATAGCATGCTGATTCCTTTCTTAGGGAAGGTATTCCGAATGCTTGTCGTTATCTTTACTGCTGTTAGCATATTGGACATTTGGGATATTCAAATTGGTGCCTTCGTTGCTGGTCTCGGGGTTGCTGGTCTTGCCTTCTCCTTAGCAGCACAGGATACTGTTGCTAACTTCTTCGGTGGTGTTGTGATTATTACGGAAAAGCCATTTTCCAAGGGGGACTGGATTCAATCTCCTTCAGTGGAAGGAACAGTCGAGGATATCACATTCCGCAGTACGCAAATTCGCACATTTGCTGATTCGATTGTAACCGTTCCTAACTCAAAGCTTTCCAATGAAGCGATCACAAACTGGTCTAAAATGGCGAAGCGACAAATCAGCTATGAATTGGCGCTCTCCTATCGCACGCCAAATGAAAAATTACGGGTCGCTTTAAGAGAAATAGAAGAAATGCTTCATGCACACCAAGGTGTACATAAAGATGTCATCATGGTGCGATTCACGGAATTCCGAGATTACAGTTTAGGTGTCTTCATCTATTTCTTCTCGAAAACTACCGTTTGGTCAGAGTTTTTAGAAGTGAAGGAAGATACGAATTTACAAATATTAAATATTTTAGAGAAACACGGAATAGAAATCGCATTGCCTAGTCAGCAGATTTATTTGCCAGAGAAAGAGGAAGGGAAAAAGCTGATGGCTGGGGAATGATGGTTTTTCTTGAGGGATTGGTCTTAGGTGCTTTGATGCGCTTTGAGGCTGTCCCTTTTTCAATATTGAACTACAACTAATTTATTTTTAATTATTGCATCTCTCCTTTTGTTTCCATAGAATTTCTTACTTCTCCACATTCATTGCATCATACTTCTATTAAATTTAGCTATGACTGGTTTTGTATCTTGATATAACTTAGTATATTTTTCTCTATACCATGCTGGCGATATATTTACAAATACGGATATCGCTTATAGTAATAAAACAATATGGAGGATATTAAATGGCTATACAAAAAGACCATATAATCAGTGTATACGGACAGAATGTTACTTTTAGAAATGCGTATTCAAATCACCTACTTTTCAGGTAATAAAGATGAACTAAAAATGGAATACTCTGTTTTTGAAGACTCCACAAAAGATACTTTCATAGAAAAAATGACTTATGTCTTTATTCCTTCCGTAGCAGATGATTCTTTAAATTCGTTGAAACAAGGTTATGAAAACTTAAAAAACCAGAAAAGAATTTGAAGGAGCAATTGATGTAATGGAAGAAGGACAAACTTCTCATAAATAGTACAGACTTTCAACTACAAATAAAGGTAGACACACTACAATATAGTGTGTTAAGGAAAAGGTATAGGATCGCCATTTTTGCATTTGGAAAGACGCTCAATAGTCATCCCTTTGTTATCTTTAGTGTAATTATAGGTTGCTCCACACTCACAGAAGCCACTATATCGATTGCTATTATGACCTGAATCAATTTCTATATATACTTTTCTTTTTTTACAACAGAGACAATCTAAAATCAAAAAGTTCAACTCCTATATATTATTTATTCTGACTATATAATAAAATAATAAATTTGTGTATTTTTTACAATTTAGTACTATTGTATAGAGATTAAATACGGGGGAATATAATTTACATCCCCTAATTATTGCTATTTTAATAACCTATGGGTACTATTATATAAAAAAGAAGCCACTTTACGGTATTTATTTAAATCATACAGATTATTGGTATTAAGGAGGAATGTAGTAGGTAAAAACCTCACTACTAAAAATATATGAAAACTGACCAAGAATCTATAAGAATTGCAATGAAAGCATTAAAACGTTTAAAATGCCCAGAATTGAAGAGAGGCGAGGGCAATAATAAATTTATTAAATTCCAATCTAGTACTTACTTTAGAACGCCTGACCTTGTATCAGGTCCAAATAATGGGGATAAATTAGATTTTTATATTGATGTTCATTCTCCGAACGGTTCAATGTTTGATGTAAATAGTGCAGCTTACTTATCCCCTATTGCAGATAATATTGAAAATATGGTCAATGTACTGAAGGAAAATCCACATGGTACAATAGATAGAGTTTTTTTATCACCATATAAACAGTCCTATATTACTGAATGGGAAAATCCACTGAAAAAAAAGTCTAAAAGATACGGTACTGATAGGAATACACACTTATTTGGATTGGTTGGGATAGTTGATGGAAGGAAAGGTGGTGAGGATATTCTTAAGTCAGCAACTGACTTTGCAACTTTATCGGACACCGTTTTTGAAAAGTTACAGAGATACTACGCTAACGATTCTGTTAATCTAGAGCTTTTGAAAGAGGAGAAGAGAATACTTTTTAGTGAAACAGGGAATTTAATAAGAGTACAGTATGAAACTGATGAGCACTTCGCATTTTACTTAATTTTAGGATGTGGAGAATTAAAGAATTTAGGCTTGTTGCTAGTAAATTCAAAAGTATTTAAGTTGAAAGAATACAAATACCATCCAACTGTAATATGGCTTAAAAGGCTTTATAATCGCCCATACGATATCAAACTTCCATAAGTTTTTTCTATGTTTGAATCTAGATTCATTTATAGTAACATTAGATTTAAGAATAACAAAAAAACAAGGTTTAAAATAGTCGCTATAAGTGGCTATTTATTTTGCTTATTAAAAGGATACTATTATGTGAAAATCTCATTAAAGCACAATTAAAATAGCAACCTTCATGATAGCGCCATTTTCCAGAAATGAAGGTTGTTCATTTGCTCTTTTTCAAGGGTAAAGAATAAGAATAAAATTATTATTTCCCGAATTAAAAGGGCAATTAATAATTGTTGATTTTGATGAAGTTTATACTACAAAAATTGATTTATTTTTCTCACACTTGAGTACTATCTTTTTACTTTCTTATTAAACATCTAATATATTTAAAACGCGATACCCCTTTCCCCCTTTTTAATTTCCCTTTTCTATAATTATCACACCTTACTCCGAATAGAAGATTGTGATTTTTCTCAACAAGCGATATCAGTGAGTAAATAGATGTATTTATCCATGTAGCCTTTCGAACCATTCCTACTATTTTTACTATAAGCTGTTTGTGAAAAGCGATATATGTTATTGGATCATTTCTCACCCGAGTTGGATTATATATGCATTGTTCACTCTCCGATTTCGCTACTCATTCCATTTAATTTAGTTATCCACCACTATACTATTGTATATTTGTTGTTTTTCCCTGAAACTGTCCTTTCCATATGTACACTTCTAAGAGTTTGTCTTTTTATGGTGCCTGTCACCGGTATTTCGAAACATTATATTCTAAACGGCAAAAAGGGCATGGGCGAAGTGCATGTAAGAATGGTGTCGGCGAGCCTGTGCGGGGAGATTATCAAGCTAGGTTGTTTCAGTTGCAGAAATTAGATTGAGTTTTGAAGTAGGAGTGAGCTAATGTTCACTTCTTTTTTTAATAAGCGAGTAGTAAATTGATGTATTATTCCATGTTGTATTTCGGGCTTTTCCTACTATTTTTCTAATAAGTGGTTAGAATAACTGTTATCAAGGGTAAAGTGGACTTGTCATTATCGAGGAGTGTTTCTACATGGAAAACGAGAAATTTGTTAAAGGCTTCACGATTGGATTAGGCATCAGTATTCCATTATGGACTTCTTTCTTTGGATGGATAAAGATTCTGTTACATGTGTTGGGGAAATAAGGATTGAGTGGTGAATGGAAGAAAATAACGGATGACTGGGAGAAGTGTCTTTTGTTTTGTTTTGCATTCATTTGCTCGCGTTTTTTGGATATGAACAATCGTTTTTCTGTTTCCTACAAGATAAACACTTTCAACCTAAGTTGGTGTATACGACGGATAACCCTTATTGTCTTCATTCAGTGTCCTTCTCATATGTACAATTCATGAAATTTGTCTTTTTGTGGTGCCTGTTACCGAAAAATGTCACCGAAAAAAGCTTAATAAATATTTCATATTTGCTAAACATATCGTTCATAATACTTTTATAAAATAAAGGTATAGGGTATATGCGTATTATACTAACGAAATGAGGTGCTTTAAAATGTTGGGAAAATGGATTAATTCTATCATCGAAAAACCTTTAATAAGTGCCGAAGATAATTTAGAGTATGAACATTTGCTAGAAATGGAATTTGAAGATAGTGACATAGAGATAATTAATATAGTATAGGGCGCCTTTTTAGGTGCCTTTTGTTTTGCTCTATAAAGGGATATTTATTTAATGGAAGTCTGCCTTTTCTTATCTATAGAATGTATCGGAAATAAAGTATAACATCCATTAATTTAACAGATAATACCTTCAAGTTGAGGAGGTGTAAGAATGGCATGGAATGGGGCAAAAAAAATAATCTGGTTTTTACTAGCAAGTACGCTTTTATCCAGTTTATTTAGTGGATTTATGATTTATTTATGTACGATGATAAATAAGGATGTATCCTTTTTAAGAAGAAAATTAAGTAATTCAGGTGACAATACAATAAGATTTCAAAAGTATCGGCAACCATAGGAAGTCTTGTTAGCTATTCATTCTATTCATCAGTCGGAATAATATTTCCTATCAAAACACCCCTAAATAGTTAGGCACCCCCCACCTACTTTTCTTTATCGGCGGGGGATTGCCCTTTCATCCAAGTACAAGCTTAATTAATTCTACAAGTATTTCTACCTAACAATTTATTGATGCCACACTTTTGTGTAAGTCCAGTGATTAGTAAAGGAAGGGAGATTAGGCCAAATAGCTTCCAATACCCTGGTAAAAAATAAAATAGTGATAACAGGGCAATTCCTAATATGATGCGAAAACCTCTATCAAATCCTCCGACATTTTTCATTGTTAATTCCTCCTTTCAAGATATTTCTATCTTAGCAGGAGGAGGAGCATGAACTCCGTAACTAAGTTACATAACGAATAAAAGCAGAAAAATTTTTTAGCATGTCGTTATTCTACTAATTCTTCTAAGCCTGCTCGGTCTAAAATCATGATTTTTCCTCGCGTCAATGCGATATATTGATCTTTTTCTAGTTGTTTTAGTGTGCGACTAATTACTTCGCGAACTGATCCTAGTTCGATTGCTAATGTATCATGAGTTGTTTTGATAACATTTCCTTCCGCTTGTTCTAACAAATATTCTACTACTCGGCTGCGAATGGATTTGAAATTAATGTTATCGAGTAATTTAGAAAGGGTGAGGATTCTTCCGCAAATCGATTGAAAGATAAATTGGCGGAAGCTCTTATATGTATCAAACCACTCCCGAAAGATTGGTGTTGGAATGAAAAGCGCGAGGCTGTGGGTTTCCACACTAGCAGATGCTTCATATTCTGTTCCCCCTAAAATGCTCGAGCTCATTAAAGGACAACACTCTCCATCACTTATTCGGTATAGCGTTATTTCGCGCCCACTTTCACTTACTTTGTACATTCTCACCCTTCCATCTAAAATAAAAACAGCATAATCTAGAATAATTCCTTCTGGTATCGTTTGAGCTGGTTCCAGTTTCTTTACATCAATTCCAGCTTTGCGCCATTCTTCTTCTGGCAAATCAGCTAAATCAGGGAAAATAGAAACAATCTTTGGTAAATGGTCCTGTACATTATTACTCATCGATTCTTCTCCTTTCACCTTCTTCTTATTTATTTCATAGGATAGGATTTATTTGTTAATTCTATATTATAGCATTCGTTATATCTTTTCCTATTTTTCAAATCAAAACAAATCAGGCTTTAAACATGACAACATGCTGTCAACTTTCCTATGTTATTTTTAGTAAGTGAAGCAGATGGTGGAATCCTCATTCCATCATCTAACAACATTATTAGGAGGATCCTTTACATGAATTTTAAAGAAGCAGTAGAACGCTCTCTTCAAATTAGACAGGCTTATCATCAATTAGAAAAACAATACCATGGTTCAGAGTGGTCTGTTGCGGAAGATGCACTTGCTTTTCTTACAGATGCTGCATTGGTTGGGCGATTATCAATGGCGCAGCAAGAGAGATGGCCAACTGGTGATGATCCAGAGGCAGAGCTTACGCATAAAATTGGCGAATCCATCTGGTGGCTCATTATTTTAGCGGAAAGAATGGGGATTGATAGTAACGAAGCATTGGAACAGTTTTTAGCACGTAAGGAAAAACAATTTTTTTAAGTAAATAAGCATTCTCGACAGGCCAAAGCCATGTTAACTAGGCGTTGAACATGGCTTCCCTTTTCTTTTACTTTTTCTTCTCTTTTGGTAAAAATAGCACTTCAAAATCTTCTAAGCTCTCGATTCCATCTGCTTCCATCTTCTCGCCCACTGCTGCTACCAATAGCCTTATTCCTTCTTCAACAGTCGCTTGCTCGCTTGGCTGCAAATTATCTAATACCGCACCCATTATTTGCTGAATCGGCTTTGGTGAGGTTTCTTCGATTATTTTTACCATTTCTTCTGTTAACATAATCTGAACAGATCGCTTGTCTTGTGGATTCGGTTTCTTGATAAGAATCCCTTTTTCCGTTAGTCTTTCTACAATATCTGAAACCGTACTCTGTGTCATGCGAAGGTTTTGGGTTAGCTCCTTGACACTAATTTTTTTATTAATAAAGACCTCTAGAATGACGCGTACTTGCGGGGCAGTCATTCCATGTTCTTCTGCATGTCTCTGGAGACTCTTCATGATAAAACGATTCAAGAAATCGATGGATTCCCAAATATACGTGGCCCTATCTAGCATTTGTTAACTCCTTTCTTCAAAAGTTATGATGAAGAAAAACTCTTAAAGCCAAACTGCGAGTCTTTCTTGGCTTAGGTAAAATTTAAGACGCTTCTTCAAACTGACTATTATAAAGCTCTGCATAGAAACCATTATTCTCCATTAGTTCCTTATGTGTTCCTGCTTCAATAATATCTCCTTCTTTCATTACGAGAATTAAGTCAGCATTTTTTATCGTTGACAATCTATGGGCAATAACGAAAGAAGTTTTTCCTTCTGTCAGCATATCCATTGCTTGTTGAATCAGCAATTCTGTGCGTGTATCTACAGAGCTAGTCGCTTCATCTAAAATGAGCAATGGTGCCATTTTTACCATCGCACGGGCAATGGTGATAAGCTGCTTTTGCCCTGCCGATAAGCTCGTCTTGTCATCTAAAATTGTATCATACCCGTTTGGCAATGTTTGAATAAAGTGATGCAAGCCAACTGATTTGCAAGCTGCTTCTACTTCTTCATCAGATACGTCTTCTCTGGAATAAACAATATTATCACGGATAGAGCCTTCAAATATCCATGTATCCTGAAGAACCATGCAGAACAGGTCATGAAGAGATTCTCGTGTTATTTGGTTAGTCGGGACACCATCAATCATAATTTCTCCGCCATTCACTTCATAAAAACGCATAAGCAAGTTGATTAATGTTGTTTTTCCAGCACCAGTTGGTCCAACGATTGCTACTTTCTGACCAGCATTTACTTTTACGGAAAAATCCTTGATAACTGCTTTATCTTCACTGTAGCCAAAGTGTACATGCTTAAATTCCACATCGCCTTTGACATTTTGCAGTTTTTCTTTCTTTTCGTCTTCTTTTACAAGCTCTTTCTCTGCTAGGAATTCAAAAACACGACCACTTGCCGCTGCTGTTTGCTGTAGATTTGTCGCTGCTTGCGCAATTTGCTGCAGGGGCTGTGTAAATAAGCGAATGTACAGCATAAAGGCAACGATGACTCCAAATGAAATATGGCCATTAACAGCAAGCACAGCACCAACAATACATACAACGACATAGCCAAAGTTTCCGATAAACATCATTAATGGCATCATTAACCCTGACATAAATTGTGATTTCCACGCACTTTCAAATAGGCGTGAATTAATGGCAGAGAAAGCATCCTTTGCTTGTTGCTCTCCATTATATGCCTTCACAACATTATGACCGGAATAGATTTCTTCGATATGGCCATTTAGTTTTCCAAGTTCTTGTTGCTGTTGGGCGAAGTATTTCTGTGATTTCGAAATGATCATACCCATAGACGCAAAGCCGATAAATGTAGATAAAATAGCGGCAATAGCCATAATCCAATTTGTATAGAACATCATGATTAACGAACCGATGAACATCGTAATAGCCGTAATTAAGCTACTAACACTCTGGTTCATTGTCTGTCCAACCATATCGACATCATTTGTTACACGGCTAAGGACATCCCCTGTTGTTGTATTATCAAAATAGCTTAAAGGCAATCGATTAATTTTTCCCGAAATATCTCTTCTTAATTGCTTGGAAATCCTTTGAGTGACGGTAGCCATAATAAAACCTTGAACATAGTTGAAAATATAGCCTAAACCATAAAGGAATACGAGAAAAATAGCGACATCATAGACAGCATCCAGGTTAATTTCTCCCATTAATCCTTCTGTAATATAATCCGTCATTTTGCTAAGCTGGTCAGGACCAATAATGCTAAAGATAGAGGCTGTCATCGCAAGAATTAAAGCAAGTAGAATGATTGGAAAATACGCCTTACAGTAAACCGCTAGTTCCTTCAAGCTAGAAAATTTCATGCCTTTTGCATTTGGAGGAATCGATTTTGTTGATTGATTTTTCGTTTCTTTAACATCCTTTTTCTTAGCCAATTTCGAGCTCCTCCTTTGATAATTGTGATAAGGCAATTTCTTGATAAACATCGCAAGTAACCATCAGCTCATCATGTGTCCCTATTCCGACTACTTCTCCTTTATCTAATACAAGAATTCGGTCTGCATCCTTAATGGTTCCAATGCGCTGTGCAACAATAATGTTTGTAGCATCGTTTATTTCCTCTTTAAGCTTGGAGCGGAGGACACGGTCTGTTTTATAGTCCAATGCGGAAAAAGAATCGTCAAATAAATAGATTTCTGGATCTTTGTAAATAGCACGGGCAATCGATAATCGCTGTTTCTGACCACCAGAAAGATTGGTTCCACCTTGCGAAATAGTTCCCTCATATTGCTGATCCATTTTTTCGATAAAATCCTTCCCTTGGGCAATTTCTACGGCTCGTTTTACTTTATCTTCTGATTGCTTAATCTCCCCACCGAAAGCAATATTGGATGTAACCGAACCACTGAACATAACAGCTTTTTGAGATACATAGCCTATTTTATCTCGCAAAGCTTCCAACTTATAATTTTTCACATTTTGACCATCCACTAAAATTTCCCCGTCTGTAGCATCCATAAAGCGTGGAATCAGGTTGAGAAGGGTACTTTTTCCACTACCAGTTGAACCAATAATGGCTACTGTCTCTCCCTTGGATGCAGTGAAGCTAATATCTCGGAGAATGTAATCACTCGCACCAGGATATTTAAAGCTTACATGGCGGAATTCGATTTCCCCTTTGCTGTCCCCTTCTGTCTTCGTGCCACTCTTTATTTTCACATCTGTATCGAGCACTTCGTTGATTCTTCTTACAGAAACAGCCGCACGAGGAAGCATGACGAATGCAACAGAAACCATCATAAAGGCCATGATGATTTGCATGGCATAGGAAGAGAATACAACCATATCAGAGAATAAAGGCAATCTATCTGCCATAGGAGCATTGTTGATGATCACCGCTCCAATCCAATAGATAGCAAGACTCATTCCAGACATAATAAGGGTAATCGTTGGCATCATAACAGCCATTGTTCTTGTTGTAAAAAGATTCGTATCTGTCAGTTCCTTATTCGCTTTCTCAAACTTATCCTCGTGGTAACGAGTTGCATTATACGCATGAACCACACGGATTCCTGATAAATTCTCTCTTGTTACCATATTAAGATTATCCGTTAACTTCTGGATTACTTTGAATTTAGGCAGGGCCACAAAAACTAGGATGGCAATTAATACTAATAATATAGCAATCGCTACACCTGTAGCAGCAGTCCATTCCCAGCTTTTTCCCATAATCTTAAAAATGCCCCAAACAGCAATAATCGGAGCCTTTATCACAATCTGCAAGCTTAGGATAATTAGAATTTGCACTTGCATAATATCATTGGTAGAACGAGTAATTAAGCTCGCTGTCGAAAAACTAGACAGTTCTTCCATGGAAAAAGATAAAGTTTTATCAAACACTTTTTTACGCAGTCGATTAGAAAAACCAGCAGCAACCTTTGCCGCAAAAAATACAGTTATAATCGAAGCGGCCATACTTCCCACTGCACAAAGCATCATAAAGGCACCTTGTTTGAGAACATCACTTAACTCACTACCTTCTGTCTGTACAAGTCTAGTGATTTCCGCCATATAATCTGGAAGTTTTAAATCAAGCCATACCTGCCCAAAGATAAAAATAAGGGCAAATGTGATAAACATCCAGTCACTTTTTTGAAAATTTTTCAAGATTTTTAACATGGAATCTATTCCTCCTCCTGCAGCAAAACACATTTATTTTTTCGCTGTAAATCCTCTCTGCTATTCTGGACCCTATTTACAAATAATTATCAAACAAAAATTAATCGAATAAGATGTATCGCATCCGATATATCGTATGCGATTATATTAATGATTTTATCGCTAAATGTCAAACGAAAATAATTCCATCTCGTGGGTAAAGAAAAAAACAGCTCCAACGTTGGGAGCTGTTTTTCCTTTATTTTATGATTTCTTTTAACATACTCTTAAAGCTATTGTACACATATGTCCAAATTGCCGGATCCGTTCGGTACGTTTTTTGTAATTGCCTATAAAATTCCTTTTGCTTTTCCGCAAATGCTGGGTCCTCTTTCGCTGGAAGCTTAGCTCGACCTTCTGTCACCATCTCTTGTACCTCTGGCGCCCTTGGTCCCCACTTGCCGACTAGCTCCCCTTGTTCATTTAAAACAAGGACCATCGGAATAGCTCTGCCGCCGTTTGTTAAATGTCTATCAATTAAATCCGTGTCCGCGTCTCTAAGTGCCACATGCATCTGAAGATCAGCCGCTTCCACTAATTTGCGAAGAATCGGATTAATCACCATTGCATCTCCACACCAATCCTCTGTTATGGTTAAAAAGTGGAGGTTGTGTTGCTTTAATTCTGCTGCAAAGCCATCTTCAGGCAATGTAAAGTTTTGATGCACCTCATAGCTTTCCTCTTTTAATGTACTCATGTTGTCCATATACGCTTGGATGGTAGAACCTTCTTCGAAATACTGTTGCTCTGTCTTCATTTATATACCTCTCCTTTTTATGTATGCCTTGTCTATTATTTTACTATTTAACTGTTTTTCATTCTATTTTTCAGATTTGGGATAAATTTCTTTTTTTGATAGATGATTACTCAACTTTCGCAGAGTGATATCGGCAAATAAGCCTTGATATAATTAGGAAGGCCAGCGATCCACTGTTCAAGTTGACTTTGAATTATTTTTTTGATTTTCTTATTCGTT